>DAONEL010000032.1:9960-23396 GCA_035403045.1 Bacteroidales bacterium | reverse complement strand
ATAAAGTTAATACAAATGGTTCAGTAAGAGAAATAAATGATTATTCGTTAAGAATAAAACCGAAAGTATATTTAAAACGAACGTCCAATTTTAATGATGGTGATATTGTACCGGCATTGTTATGACAATAATATATGTCCAGGATATACTAAGATTAAAAGAGTAAAGTTTAAATTCCTAATGTAAAATCATATTGCTAAAAGCGATAAAGAGCAGAATATAATGAAAGGTTTCAGAAATTTCTGAAGCCTTTATGAAGTGGGAGCACTAACTGTCCCGATTCATCGGGATGGATTCGAACCAAGGACCCTCCCGATTGTATCGGGATGCACTGAACCAGCAGCTTACGCTTGACTCGATCGATTATCAATCAGGTCTTTGATTTTCGATTTACTTTTCCAGGATTTAATCTGCTTTTCCCGAGATAATGCTGATGATTTATCAGCAAACTCTTCAGAATACACAACAATCCAGTCTTTGGCTTTGGCGGTGAAACCATTGTGATCAGATAAATGACGATGTAATCGTTCTTCAATAGGCTGTGTCGTTGAGCCGATGTAATATCTGTCTGATGACGAAGAATAAAGAATATAAACCAAAGCCATTTGTTAAAAATAAATAGGGCTACAAGTAATTTGTAACCCTATGATTTTTCGTGGGAGCACTACCTGTCCCGATTCATCGTGATGGATTCGAACCAAGGACCCTCCCGATTGTATCGGGATGCACTGAACCAGCAGCTTACGCTTGACTCGATCGATTATCAATCAGGTCTTTGATTTTCGATTTACTTTTCCAGGATTTAATCTGCTTTTCCCGAGATAATGCTGATGATTTATCAGCAAACTCTTCAGAATACACAACAATCCAGTCTTTGGCTTTGGCGGTGAAACCATTGTGATCAGATAAATGACGATGTAATCGTTCTTCAATAGGCTGTGTCGTTGAGCCGATGTAATATCTGTCTGATGACGAAGAATAAAGAATATAAATCAAAGCCATTTGTTAATAATGATAAAGGTTTCAGAAATTTCTGAAACCTTTATGAAGTGGGAGCACATGGATTCGAACCAAGGACCCTCTGCTTGTAAGGCAGATGCTCTGAACCAGCTGAGCTATGCTCCCAAAGTATTAAAGAACAAAAGAGTTTCACTCAATGGACCCTCCCGATGTAATCGGGATGCTCTGAACCTCCCGATTATTATCGGGATGAGCTATGCTCCCGTTTTGAGGCTGCAAAAGTAGGACTTTTTCTGAATTTACCAAATGCTCTGACAATTATTTTTTCCAAGGCACTACTGAACGTGTGATTCTGTTCATATTAAACATCTGCTCTTCCAGTTGAAGTCAATCTTAATGGTAGTTGTTAAAATTGACCTAAGGATGTTGATATAATTGATAACTAGTATCATTGGTGTGTACAAAATGTTTTAATTTTGTAGGATTATTTATAAACTAATTTACGAAATTAAAATGAAAAAGCTGATCTTCCTTTGTTCCGTCATCGCAATCATTTCTGCATGCTCAAGTTCTGATAACAAAACGCAGCAGGCAGATAAAATGAATTCCCAGGATCAGATTGAAATAACTAATGACCTGGAAAATGCATTTAGTATTATACCCTCCTGGTATAATGAAAACCATGTTATTGAGATGACTGCTCCTCCGGCTCATTCCGGGACCTTTGCCTGTATTACCAATGATACGTTGCAATATAGTTATTACTTCAAGGAAGTACTGAAGAATATCAATAAAGGCTTACCTGTAAAAGTGAGTGTAAGTGGGTGGGTATATACAACCGCGCTCAATCCAACTTTCTCAATTGTATGTAATATTGATGAGAGTGGAAAATCTGTTAACTGGAAGGCGGTTCCTCTTAAGGATGACTTAAATGAAGCAGGAAAATGGGTAGAATTCAATGCCAATTTCTTCTATGACAATGTTCAGTTAAAGCCTGAAGATGAGATTGGTATCCTTGCCTGGAATCAGGATAAGAAGACTGTATATATTGACGACCTGAAAATTGTTTTCCAATACTAACTCATCAGATAATATGGAATATTACACTGGTATTCAGAGCCTGGATATTTTCAAAGTGATATTACTGAGCAATACTCTGTACAATTCGCGATCTGACATTTTTAGCCGGTAGCATTGGAAGAATAAGTGAATTTTATCTTCAGAATGCAAGTCTGAGCTCGGTATAAATTACTTTTTCTGAATGAAATTCGATTCAGGTAAATTCTGAGTCTGAAGAATTCTCTTAGCAGATTAATTTGTCAGATGAAAAGTTAACTTTTTGCGTTTTGACCAGGTTTTTAAAATGCTTCATACAATAACCGGTCAGACTTTGTAAGTGTAAACCTGGTAAATGCCAGATTAAGAATACTATAGACTGAAAGGCCTAATTAAAATACAGAATGGACAACAGGTTGATTAATAAAATATTGGGACTATTTCGGGACATGAATATTGTACCAAGGTTCAAAAAGTTTTATACGACTACCAGCAATAAGTATAGAGTTATCATAAGTAGCCTAACAGAGATTAAATGGATTTCAAACATTGGATTTTTATTGGTTTTTATATGGCTATGCTGGTTCTTCAATTATCACATTACTTTTTTTAAACCCCCTCAATCGGTTCATACCTGGCGACAGACCAATAGCCTGTCGATTACGCAGATGTATTACCAATATAAGTGTCATTTTTTTGAACCAGAAATTCATAATCAATTTGCTGATCGGGGTAAAAGTGGTAAAACAATTGCTGAGTTTCCGATTCTATACTATTTAATGGCTAAAATCTGGCAGTTGATAGGTAAGTCTGAATGGTCATTTCGTGTATTACATCTGGTAATTATTTTTATCGGTCTGTTTTCTCTCTTCCGGCTTCTTATTCCAATTACAGGAAATGCGATCAGAGCAGGGTTTATTAGTAGTTTGATTTTCACATCACCCATGTTTATTTTCTTCGGGCCGAACTTTCTGCCAGATGCACCCGCACTTGCTTTTACATTTCTTGCATGGTACTTCCTGTACAGGTTTATTAAGTATGGGCGTAAGTATTATTACCTTTGGATATCAGCTGCACTTTTCTTCCTTGCTATGTCATTGAAAGTGATAACAGCTACAAGCTTTATTGCTATTGGCTCATGGGCACTTTTTGAGAAAATACTTACCAGGGAAGATAACAGGATATTCCGGTTTAAATTCAAGCATTACCTGCCTTTTGTTATCAGCTTTTTATTAGTGGTTGCATGGTTTAAGTATACCTTGTACTACAATAAATTACATATGGCCGAATATTCAGTAAGTGATGTTTGGCCAATCTGGAAAATAACAAGTGAGAAATTTCATCTGGTGTTAGATGCTCTTGAGAAAATCTATTTTAAGGAGTTACTGTTTCCTAATCTTCAATTTGCAACAGTACTGATATGGATGTTTTTACTGGTTGTAATAAAGAAATTAGCACCCTTTTTCAGATACTTGATTATTATTATGCCTTTAGGTATGGCTTCAGTCCTTGCGCTTTGGTTTGAAGTGCTTCAGGGCCATGATTATTATATGATATCTCAGTTCCAGGTCTTGGTTATTGTTTGGGCAGCCTTCTTCAGCTATCTGAAAGGCAAACGGTTATGGAACAATCCAATAATATACATTGCCCTGATATACATAGTATCAATTCTGGCTGACAATGGAAGAATACATCATAATGACAGATACAGAGGATGGTGGAATGAGGGTTATAAAAAGTATCTCGAAGCTTATACTGAAGTCGGCCCCTATTTTGATAAATGGGGTATAGGAGATGATGACCTGGTTATTTCAATTCCCGATAATTCTATTGCGACCACACTCTATTATATGAACAGGAGAGGGTACACTAGTTTTGGGAATGACTTTTCGAAATCGTTAGAATTCAGGAAAAGAATCTTTCAGGGTGCTAAGTGGTTAATTATTAAGGATAAAAAAATTCTGGATGACCCTGTTGTTCAGGAATTTGCTACTGATTCGGTGGGCCAATATCGAAATATCATTGTCTACCGCTTAAATAGAAATATGAATAAGCAGTGAGAAGAATTATTCAATTGAAAAAAGAAAGAAATGAGTTCCAGCATTGATTGAGTACTGGAATTTGAATATTTAAATTACATTTGTGGCTTGTTGGGAGTTTAGCTCAGTCGGTTCAGAGCGCATGCTTCACACGCATGAGGTCGGCAGTTCGAACCTGCCAATTCCCACACAGAACCACCTTTCAGGGTGGTTTTTTTGTTCAGGCCGGGCAGTTCGGGTCCCGACTACATCGGGATAAACTTTGCCAATTCCCACACAGAACCACCTTTCAGGGTGGTTTTTTTTGTTCAGGCCGGGCAGTTCGGGTCCCGACTACATCGGAATAACCTCTGCCAGTCCTAAACTCCTTTAGCAAGAATGTTATCGATATAGCGACCCTGTAATTGTTTGATTTTTACTTTTTCAGGAACTTCCCCGCGATCTCATCGTACACATTAATCAGCGCATTACTCTTTCCATCCTTTTCGAAAATGGCTTCCCAGGTATTGAGCGGTTCCCATATGCATGTACCGATGCCTTTATTGTCGGGCAAATTGAAAATGAGGTCATTGATGTCGCGCTTGAGCATAGTGTATTCGGCCAGGCAGACGGGTTTATTATAATGACTGATGAGGTAAGCGATATTGTACTTCAGGTCCTCGAAACTTCCGTGCCATTTTGGGTAATAGGATAGTCCGAGCACATCAAAATCCACGCCTCGTTCTGTCATGGCATTGAGCCAGGAGGAGCATTCTTCCACCTGTCCGCCCAGGGCCAGGTGCAGCATGACGGGGATGCCGGCATCAACCTGCTTAACGCCTTGAATTCCTTTGCTGATGAGCATGGCGAGATTGCCTGGGTTGCCAATATGCCCTTCAGGCCACACCATTCCATGATTGATCTCGTTGCCAATCTGCACCATGTCGGGAGGTGTTCCCTGTTGCTGCAGCGCGGTGATAACATGTGCCGTGAATGCCTGCAATGAATCGGCCATTATGCTGAATGGCAGGTTCTGCCAGGCTTCGGGCTTGTTTTGCTGCTGCGGGTCAGCCCAGTAGTCGCTGTAATGAAAATCAAGCAGGAACTTCATGCCGGCCTGTTTGATCCTTTTGGCCATTGCTAAGGTGTGATTGAGATCGCAGAAGCCTCTTTGGGGTGAGTAACCTTTTTCGGTGGTGGGATTGTGGAAAATGCGCAGCCGTATGTAGTTGAAACCATGATCCTTCAGTATTGCAATGGCATCTTTTTCGGTGCCTTTATCGGAAAAATGAATACCTCTGGCCTCAAGTTCCGGAAGGAAGGAGATATCGGCGCCTAGCATTTTTTCCGTCAGCGGATAGCCTGACACCTTTACTTTCTCCCCTTTTACTGCCTCACTTTTGTCTTCAACAGGAACTGAATGAATTTCGGTGGAAGCGCTGTAAAGCCCTGTGGAGGATGCTTCGAGTTGGATCACGCCCGGTGTGGTACCGGCTTGAAGAAGGAGCTGGCATTTACCGTTGAAAAGGCTTCGCTGCCAGAGGCCGTCGGCACATTTATCGGGTTCATGGCTGCTTGGATCGCCGTTGCCAACACCGATAATCTTTGCATCACCGCTGAGTTTAAACTGTATCCTGTTCATGGCATCGGGCACCTCACGCCCTTGCTTGTCAACCGCCCTGATGTTGATCACCGTGCCATCCGTTCCATCGGCTTTAAGGGTGGTTTTGTAAGGCATGATGTAGAGTTCGTAAGCCGGTCCGGTAGTTTCGCTTCTTGCCTTGATGATCTTACCTTTGCGATACCCCACGGCTTCCAGCGTCCCGGGTTCGTACTTCACGTTCCATTCCAGGTGGCTGTTGCGTGGCATCGTTTTCGTGCCCAGCGATTTCCCATTGAGTAACAGTTCCACGCTGTCGGCGTTGGAGTTAACCCATACTTTCACCAGATTGCGCCAGTCCATCACCTGGTTCCAGTGGGGCGAAATGTGCAGCACATCTTTTTCAGCCCACCACGACTGGTAATAGTAGTAAATGTTTTTCGGGAAACCGCACATATCCATAATACCGAAGTGGGAGTTGATGTTGGGCCAGTGATAGGGAGTAGGCTCACCGCGGTAGTCGAAGCCTGTCCACACAAACCCTCCCAACATCCAGTCGTTTGTTGCCGCAAGAGGCCACCATTCTTCGGCGCGTGAAGCCCACCAGGGAGCGGTGATGTCCTGGTCGGGGACGTAGCACTGTATGGTATCCTTCACATAAATACCGCGGGTGGTCACGGTACTTCCCATTTCGGTGCCGATCACAGGCTGGCCGGGATGATCACGGTGATAGGCTTCGAGGAACTTGTGACGGTAGTTGAATCCACGCACGGGGATCACTTCATTGATGCCATTGAAAACATTGCCCAGGTCGGCAGCATAGGTGCAGGTGCGGGTGGGATCGAGCTCTTTTTGTTTGTTGATGAGACTGATGGCGATACGTTTTCCGGTGCTGTTCTCCTGAACATAACCTTCCTCGTTACCGATCGACCATATGAATACCGATGCATGGCTGCGGTCGCGGAGGATGAGTTGCTCCCATTGCTTCATGTATTCATCGCTGCTGTTGAGCAGGCGGTTTTCGTCTATCACCATCATGCCCAGGCTGTCGCAGGCATCGAGCAGTTCGGGAGTGGGAGCGTTGTGACTGCAGCGATACGCGTTGGCTCCCAGGTCTTTCATGCGGTGGATGCGGTAATACTGCAGGAAATCGGGCATTGCACTGCCTACCCCGGCATGGTCCTGGTGGTTGTTGAGCCCTTTGATTTTCACTTGTTTCCCGTTTAGCAGCATGCCTTTGGCAGCATCCATCTGCACGGCACGTATGCCATGACGTGTTACGATCCTGTCAATCACTTTGCCATTGCTCACCACCTCGGTGATCACTTTGTACAGGTAAGGATCATCCAGCGACCACAGCCGTGGATCCTTCAGCAGTAAATTTTGGGTGACGGATTGCCGGCTCCCGGCAGCGACAGTTACCTTTGTTTCTTTGGATGATGCCAGCACGATTCCTTCCCTGCCGGCAATTGTTGTGCGCACAGTGGCTGTCATGGGCTGAAGGGATTCATTCACAACGGCTGCCTCACAGGCCACTGTGGCTTTGCCGTTTGACGGATTTGAGTAAACGAATAGGCTGCCATCGTCGAGATGCAAGCTTTCATACTCCATGAGCCACACATGGCGGTAAATACCAGCTCCCTCGTAGAACCAGCCTTCATATTGTGTGGCATCCACCCTCACCGTGATCAGGTTGGGTTTGCCGTATTGGATATAATCGGTGATGTCGTATGTGGCGCCCAGGTAACCGCTTTTGTTGTTGCCGAGATAGAAGCCGTTGAGCCAGAACATGGCATCGCGGAAAACGCCGTCGAACGTGAGGGCGAAGCGTTTTCCCGAATCGGTAGCGCTGATGGTGAAGGTTTTGCGGTACCAGCCGATGCTTGTTTCGGGGAATAAGCCTCCGACCGGCTTGTAGCCGTGCGCCATCACATCGAAGCTGGCTGAATTGACGAAGGGCAGTTCCACAGCCCAGTCGTGGGGAACATCGAGTGAACGCCAGCCGCTGTCGTCAAACTTCAGGCTCATAGGCGTACCCTCTGCTTTGCCGGTCTTGGCAAAAATATTGGCAATGCCGAAGTTGAAATCCTTTGCGGGATCGGCAGCGTGGCCGAATGCAAATTTCCAGCCTTTGTCGAAGCTGGTCGTTTGACGGGACTGTTGTGCTGATGTGACGACCGGGAATAAGACGATCAACGTTACAACCAAAAATATAGTGCTATATATCTTCATCATCTGATGCTTTTGGGCAGGTGTGTAATTTTGAATTTTAATATATGCTTTGAGTTCAGCAGGCTGAGTAAAGTATTCTGATAGCTGCCCACCGGGAATAACAAAACCCGGATTTACTATTGATTAAAAATCAAAGTAAAGGTTGCGCAGACCAGTTCTGATGCCTCCATATACCCAGAGCATATTTTTATTGTACCTTGAGTTCTGCTCATTTCTTGAAGTTATTCCAAGTTCAATACGCATATTGGTCCGACGGTTGAGCAGGTACGAAACTGATGCGTCAATTGCGGTCAGATTAGTTTTGAGTCCCTGGCCAATTTTATTACCGAGCTCGCTGACGGCATTATTGTAAGAAATGAAGACGTTTTTACCGAAATCTTTCCCGGCAGTGTCGATGCCGTAAACTGCAATCACAGTTTTAATGTTTGCCATCCAGTTGCCGGTGGTATAAGAGGCCATGAAAACGCCTTCCCTGAAATTGGCTCCCATGGGGTGTGCAAGCGGCTGGTTGAAATGGCTGTAACTTTCGACCGACCGCATATAGGAATATGTGTACGGCCTGGCCTGGTTGTATTCAAGCCTGGCATTCAGCGCAGGAATTTTAAAAAGATTCCATCCTGAAATTCCGAACTGGTAACCATATTTGTTGGCCCACCAGCCGTCGTTTTTAAGCATGTGCGAAAGTTTGAACTCATCGAGGAACAATTGCCCGTAAAAGTTAAAGTAACGGTTTATCTTCAGATTGAATGTTCCTCCCATCATGGCATTGTCGGGTGATCGAAATGATTCTTCAACCGGCCTGAGCAGGATAACAGGATTGAGATATTGCACATCGAAACCGCGATAACTTGCTGTATCATTATGTTCCCACACAATCGCATCAAAGAAACCAATATTCAGCCTGCCCCACAGCAATGCCTGCAGGTAGTGCATGGTGCTCCATTTGCGGGCGTAGCCGAAAGTGGGATCGGGAGTCTGCCGGTCCATAAACTGTGCGTAAATCACAGTGTATTTTATTTTGTTGAAATTGGCTGAAACTTTCAGGTAGGGATAATTAAAGGATGCATCTGAGAGGATCATGGAGCGATAACCGTCACCAATAAAGTTTTTGCCATAGCCCAGCGTAAGATCGGCATATTTTGACGGACTATAGTTGAGGTAAGCATTGCTATAGAAATAATCGAAGCCCCTGCCCTCCCTGAACGATTTTATAAATCCCTGCCCGGGCATTACGGCATAGGCTCTTGTTATCGAATCAATGTAAGAAGGGAATATTCCCTGGTTTTCATAGATTTCAGTATTGAATGAAAAGCAATGACCTAAGACGCCCGTCATTGTGACACCCCTGGTATTTATCCATGTATTTTTGGATTCTTCGAATTCTCTTCCTACCCTGAAATCAAACAGGGGGTCAACTGTAAGCCTGAAATCACCTGTATGGTAGCGGACCAGGTTCTCATTGAATACTTTCCTGTAGATCCATCGCTCATGATACCTGCCGTGCGCCACATCGGGGTATAGTTTCTTTTCGAGAACGCCGGCACTGTCATCCCGCAGTAAAAGATAGGGTTTCATCGACGAAAGGAACGAACGATTCTGTGACTGATAATACTGCATCAGTCGCTCGTTAAAAATATTGTCAAGCGGGATGAATTGCGCCCTGATTCCTGTTGTTGCGCATATTAAAAGGATTGCCGCAAGCAGCCTGGTTTGTTTCATTTTGATCAATGTCCGTTATGTGACGGCTGATTTATCCTGACACGGAATTGTTTCGGTGACAGGGCTTAAAGTTTATCGCTGGTGACGTAAAGATATAAAAAGACATGATTGCGATGGACAGGTAAAAGATAACACTTGCCGGCTTGTCCTTTTTTAATGATAAATTAAGCCAATTAAACTAAGAATGCAGTTATTGCCCGGATGAAAATGAGATACTGACTTAGAACCGCTCTGGTAAACAATGAAAAGGTAGAAGATTGGTGTAAAGTGCAAAACCCCGGACGGAATTATTTCTTTTCACCGGCATCGCGTTTCTTAATGTTTTTTCTTCGCCAGAGTAAGTACATGGTGGTTGTAAACACAAAGGCAATCGTTAAAATAATATAGACAAGATTTGAATTACCGAGGTAGTTGAAGAAATAAGCCACCGCTGTCACGAGCAGGCTGAAGGCCACTAGTATTCCTGTTGATTGTAAATGCGTGAACCCAAGATCAAGCATCAGGTGATGGATATGCCTGCGATCCGGCGTGAAAATACCCTTCCCGCGATATAATCTTATTGCCATAACCCTGATGGTATCGAACATCGGCAGAATCAGCACCGCAAACGAGAATGCAGGAGCTGCGATAAAATGAGGATAGAGTACCTTGTTAACATTTAATTCATTGAATCTGAAAACCAATACTGTCATCAGAAATCCCAGGATCAACGAGCCGGTGTCACCCATGAAGATCTTATTTGTCTTGCCAAAAACGTTGTAGAGAAAGAAGGGTAAGAGCGCCCCAACAATGACTGCTGATAAAATGGCGTATTCCCAATCATCTGACAAGCCAAAAAATATTCCGAATATGGCACTGGCCACCATAGTGATTGAGGCAGCAAGGCCATCGATGCCGTCGATGAGGTTAAAGGCATTGATAATTACTACGCCTACAAACAATGAAAATAAAATACTCACTGAATAGCGCAGGTCACCAATATAAAACATTCCCTGCAGGCTGCTCAGCCTGAGGTTACCAACCACGATAAGAACCATCACGGCAACTATTTCACCCAATAACTTCTTGCGAGCCCTGAGACTTATCAAATCGTCTTTCATCCCAATAAAAAATAGTATGGTTACACCAGCAACGATGGCAGGCAGAGCCGTCATACTGCTAATAATTCCACTCCCGTTGATGCCGCAAGTGTTAATCAAGGCAAGGCTGACGACTGTTATGGAGATATATAAGCCTATGCCACCCAGCGTTGGTGTTGCTGTTTTGTGCATTTTTCTGTCATCCGGGTGGTCGAAAAGGTGTTTTGCCTTAGCTATTTTAATGATGACGGGCGTGAGATAGAAATTAAATATTAAGGCAAGCAGGAATGCCAGAATCAGTCGCTGATCAGGCTGGAAGTAACGGAAGTAGAGGTTGACAAGGGTTTCCATATTCTAAATCAAATTGTGATAACCAATAATGGAATTTCGAATGATTTTGAGATGTGTTTTAAAAACGTGCAAAGTTATATTAGCTTCAATTGTTTTAAAGTTCTCTGAAGGTTTTTTTAGAGCATCTTGTTAACAATTTATTCGATTTTTTGAAAAAGGTGATAGGAGTGAGGAAGAGGGGGAGAGGGGGAGAAGGGGAGATAGGGAGAGAGAGGGAGATACGGAGAAGGGGTGAATGGGAGAGAGGGAGAGAGGGAGATAGGGAGATAAGGAGATAGGGAGAGAGCGTGAGATGGGGAGAGGGAGAGAGGGGTGAGAAAAGGTTTTAGAATTTTACTACCGGTGCAGTAGACCAGTTGATGGAGCCGTCAGCAGTGGCCAGGTCAGTAAAATGAAAGTCATTGATGAGTTTTCCCAGTTTATCCAGGCTGTGATGAAGGCCGTAATATGCCCTGAATCTCCTGTATGGACCCAGATCATGCAAGATAGGCTGGTCGCGGTCGAAATCTCTCGGATGGAAATAGGTCATTACATAAGGCGAATGTGCAATCAGCCTGTGTATCAGCGGATAAGGCCAAAACCTGAAATATCCCCCACCGGAAAGTACTGTGCGAAAACCTGCGATATGATTGTAGTTGACCGGGAATTCCTTTATTCGTATTCCTCCTGATTCAACAATGCAGGGTTCGTTATAAGGGAACGAAGGCATACCACCGTGGGCGCGTAAAGCCGGAAATATACTTGCATCAGTAGTAATTCCTGCAAAAGCCAGTACTTCAAAAGCCCGCGTATTATGTTTTGTGATCGAAAATCCGGGAGCCCTGTAGATTTCTACCTTTTTCCCTAGCTGATCTTCAAGAATGCCTGTATTTCTGAGGATATCCTGCCTGAATTCCTCATCTTTTTGCTGCCAGATAAGCTGATGCCCGTAGGAGTGTAACCCTATCTGGTGACCTGCAGCTGCAATGTCTCTTACTACTGAAGGATGACGATCGGCAATCCAGCCAATGATAAAAAAGGTCGCTTTTTGATTGTTCTTGTCCAGGAAGTTGAGAATACGCGATGTGTTTTGAACAACTCTTGGTTCAAAGGTGGCCCATTGTTCTGCTGTCCGGGTCGAACGATGTTCAAGAAAATGATACCAGTCTTCTATATCGAAAGTGAGAATGCGCATGTTAGGCTTGATGGAGGCAAAGATAGGGAATTTTTGGGAGAGAGGGAGAGAGGGAGAGAGGGAGAGAGGGAGAGAGGGAGAGAGAGTGTGTGTGGGAGAGAGAGAGTAAGAGTAAGAGTAATAATAAGAGTAAGAGAGAGTAAGAGAGAGTAAGAGAGAGTAAGAGAGAGGGAGTTGGTGAAGGCCCAAAGCTAAAGGCTAAAAGCTAATAGCTAAAGGCCATAAGCTATGTCAATAGATTTTTGCTGCGAACCAGGGGCCGGCCTTAGTTGCAATGGTGTATGGGATGAGCTTCCATAAACGGGATATGAAAGTGAAACTTTTCAGGGATGTGCCGGGTGAATGTGACAAATTCCAGTATAGCGGAACATCTTCTATTCCCCACTGTTGCTTGTAATAATGCACACTACTACCCAAAGAACTGCGACCTAATGAAAAGATGCTCCCCGAATGCTTGATTGCATGTCTGAGCATGGCCCATGTTAGTCCGTAAGCTACATACAACCTGTTATACTGTTTTAGTGTGGCAAACCAGCAAGCTTCATAAAAACCCTGGTATCCCAATACAAATGCTGCACCTGCGGGCTGATCTTCAAAGTACGCACACCAGATGGAAGCTTCACCGTTTTTATAATACTGCAGTAAGTTGCTGAACCAGCTTTTTGCCAAAACCGGTGATCCTAACTGGTGCATTCTCCTGCTGTATACCCGGTAAAAATCATCCAGCAATTCTGCACTTCCTGATCTTACTTTTATCCCGTTAGAATTACATTTCCTGATCTTTCTCCTCAGGTTTGAATCAAACTTTTCAAATTGTGACTGCTCCGTTGGCGACAACCTGATGATACTGCTTACCTTGCTGGTGATGCAGTATTGTGATGCCTGCGCAGTTAAACGCCATTCACAGGAGTAACCTCTCTGTTTGATTACCATTATTGATTGCTCTGCAATGGCAGCAGACAGTGAGGGCCCGTAGGAGAAATGAGGAAGTAAAACAACCTTTCTGCCCACCAGGTTGCCGTGAACCGTGGCCGTTCTGCCTGATTTGTTCACGATTACAAGTTCTACGGTTTCCCAGCCGAAAGTTTTGCTGACGATCTGTGACAGGCACGGGTTGTTGCACAATGGTATAAGTGTCTCTATAGAAAGAAGATCTTCCCGGATAGCAGCATCTGTTTCAATCCTCAGTAGCATGAAAGGGTGGATTTCTTTTTACAAATGTAAAGGAATTACGGGAAGAGGAGAGA
>DAONEL010000032.1:3782-9860 GCA_035403045.1 Bacteroidales bacterium | reverse complement strand
AGAGAGGGAGAGAGGGAGAGAGGGAGTGAGGGAGTGATGGAGAGAGGGAGAGAGGGAAAAAGGGAGTGATGAAGAGAGGGAGTGAGAGAACAATAGAGGGAAGGGCTTGGGGTGAGGGGGGGAATCAGGATTTGGACTTTCTGATGAACAGCTTGTCAAGGAGACCCGAGAACCATTTTCCGAACAATAACCAACAGAGCCAGCCAGGGAAAAAGCCAAAGGCATTCGACATTTCATCCCTGAATTCAAAAGAACGGCCCAGGTTACCAAACCGTTGCATAAATTCCATGAAAAGACCCCATGCAATGACTATGAGCAAAGGAATGAACGCCCTGCGCTTTTCGAAATATTTTGGCCATGCCATGAACAGAAGAAAGGTGAGACCTGCGTACATGATCATGTGAATTACCTTGTCGGCATAGGGGAAGATCATCACATCGGGCAAATCGTGAGAAGGCAACTGGCTGAGGATGGTCAAGATGGCGAGGTAGATGAAGAAGAGGGTTTTTTTGAGCATGAGGGGGTGGTTTAGAGGGAGAGGGAGAGAGGGAGCGATGGCGCGAGGGAGAGAGGGAGCGTTGGAGCGAGGGAGAGAGGGAGCGATGGAGCGAGGGAGCGATGGAGTGATGGAGCGAGTGTCTTGTCCTATAAAAGTTTATACTTTTTGGGGTTAATCAAAAGACCAATACTCGGGCTTGAGGCTCATGTTGACCAACATGGCAATGATGTGGTCATATTTGTCAATAAGAGTTTTGTATTGACTTTCATCAATATAGCCGCATTCCAGAGAATAATCCAGCCAAACCTGGGTTTCTGCCGCTTCTCCTTCAGAATCGGAGAGCTTTGAAACAAAGGCTTTTGGGTACTTCCTTTTCCGGAAAGCTTCAGCAAGATTGCCTGATACCGAACGGGATGAACGGCGAATCTGATCAGTTAATGAATATGTTTCTTCTTTAGGAAATTTTTTTGATAAGTTAAAGATTGACATTCCGGCTTCAAAGGATAATTTATAGACATTTAGGTCTTTATGAGAATGAATTCTTTCCATATCAGGATTAGTTCAGTTAGTTACATTTAACACGATTTGTCAACAAATGTTGTCAGTCAAATCATCATCCGGAATTTTAGTTTCTCTGCTCGCTCACCCGCTCAGTCGCATTGTCGCTCACCCGCTCTCTCACACTCACCCTCTCCCCTCATCACCCTTTCTCAAAATACCTTCTCATTCCACCGAACTTCTCAACCCAGATCACCCAGAGAATAAATATCACCAGATAATAAAACGGACGAAGTACCCAAAGATGAATAAAATCCCAGTGCTGAGGCCAATAGACCATGGTAACGCTCAACAGAACAACGCGGATAATATTGATTACAAACATGCTTGCCATACCCATGGGTATATACCATAGTTTGTGTCGCCAGGGACCCGGGAAAAGCAGGAAAAGAATCACGACCTGGTACATTTGTTTAAATCCGGAGCAGCTTTCGTTTATCTCAATGCCCCTGTTATTGACATTGAAATGAATGATGTTTTTGAAATACAGGGTGACATCCATTCCCAGGATATGTGCATCGATCCAGGCGCTGGCCTGATACACCATCCTGGCAAGCCAGTCGGAGATGCTGAGGAACAGCGAAGTATCATAAATAATGTAACTGAAACGCCACCAAAGCTTATGGAACAGATAGGTGATGATAATAAATAAGAATACATCTACAACAGGCCAGAGTTTGGTCTTATCGAGGAACGTTTTTACGGAAGTGAACATATTTATTGAATTTGACAACGAAAATAGTGGAAATTAGTTTCAGAGCAAGCTGTTAAGATGATTCTGTGACTGAATTTCAACCAGGCTAGGTTGATGAAATATCCGACAATTGAAAAAGGGTATAATTGTAATTGCGGTTTTCGTGACAATTAAGGGTAACCGCAAAGAGCGCGACTTGTTAAGCAAAAGACGCAAAGTTGCTGGTGAAAGAGGTTTAACCGCAAAGAGCGCGAAGCGTTACGCAAAGGTTGTAAAAATTCTGATAAAGAGGCGTAACCGCAAAGAGCGCTGAGGGTTGCGCAAAGGACGCTAGGGGTTACGCAAAGGATGTTGTGATTCTTTATGTCCCAGTAATACAAAAAAACTCTTATACCCCAATGCCGGGTATTCGTAACGATCATATAACCTGGAAAGACTATGTTCTTATTCCTTCTTACAGCAGCATGACATCTCGGCAAGCAGTAAAAAGATGCCTAATACAATGAAAGTCGACGCAGGATAAAAATATGTTGACCACATATGATTCCAAAGGATACCGCCGGCAAATACAGCGATAATACCCAGAATCAGAAGGACAATGCCTGCTGCGGCGCTTATCCATGCCAGGGTTTGTAAAAGTCTTTTCATTGTTGAACGGATTAAAAAGTAAAGATAAGCACAATATAAGGCATTTGTTCAGACTGCCCTAAAAAAGGGCTTGTGATATTGTACAACCTACCTTGAAAGGTTATCGAGCCGATTAAAAGGCTTGCCCGGGGGAGGCAGGTTTGAAGGGACGAGGTCACCACGTCAGTTAAAGCCTGAAGGGCTTTAACCTCCTCGCGGAGTAGCCGATCATTAGCTAGGCCAAAGAATAAATACTCTGCGAGCGAAGCGAAGCAGCCGCCACGCCGGCATAGTCCTCCGGGCTTATGCCTCCTCGCGGAGTAAGGGTTCTCTATGAAATTGGAGTTAAAGAGTTCTTCTAAGAATGACTAATTTGCGAGCCCCGGCTTGCCGGGGCGACGCAATCTCAAGAATTCACCGCATTGTTTGTTGGACACACCTCATTTATTTGAATATCTTCCTCATTAACACCGTCGTACGGTCGACTACAAAGCCCTGTAAAAGGGTGGAGTCGTTCATTTCCTGCACATTCGAACCACTGGAGATGGCTTCCACGCGGGTTATTTTACGCTTCGAGAGAGCTTCCTGCACGCAGGTTTCGAGCATGGCCGTGTATTTCGGGTCTGTAAAGCCTTTCTTCATGAAGGTGTAAAAATACTTCACTATTCCTGGCTCGGAGAAGATACCGTTCCTGATGCCAATGAGTTCACCGGACTGCTGGTTGATGAGGCCGTAAACAAACTGCCGGGGATACGATTCCAGCGACTTGGTGATGTATAGTTCAAGCCTTTTCTTAGCCAGTTCGTTGGAGATGAGCGGGTCGCGGGTGAAGCGGTCGTGGGAGCCATGGTGTGCCGTGATTTCGAATATCGCTTTGCGGGTGGCATTGTCATCGCCCAGCAGTTCACAGCCAAAAGGGAAGAAATACCTTGAACTAACGGCCTGGTCAACCAGTTGCTGATGCCTGAAAATCCTGAACTCGATGAAGCGGAATCCCAGGTGTTCAAAGGCGTGGATGCCTTTGAGGTCGTTGGCATCGAGCTGGAGCTGAACATAATAGGGGGAGTTTTCGGCGATGAGCTTCTCTTCGCAGCGGGCATAATCCTTTGCGTTGGTTTCGTCGTCGAGCTGGATGATGTTATGTTTGAAAAGCTTGGATTCTACGTCGAGTAGCTTGTATTTCATGCCTTTTGGATTAGGTGAACACCGGGGTCTGCAGAACTGACCCTGATTTTTCAGGCTGCTAAGATAAAGTTATTTGCGCCGAATTGTAATTTAACGATGATTTTTGCGCTTAAAGCAAAGACGGTCTAAATGAAAAAAAGAGCCGGAGGCTCTTTTTGGGTTAACGTTTTACAAGCAGGCCTGAGGCCGCCACGTCGGCATAGCCCTCCGGGCGTATGCCTCCTCGCGGAGTAGTCGATCTTTAGTTGAAGTTAGGATCGACTACTCTGCGAGCGCAGCTATGCTGCGCGAAGCAGTCTCAGCCATCTAAGAAAGCTACCCCCGCTCCGCGTTGCGAAGCAGCCGCCACGTCAGTGTTGCCCTTCGGGCCAACGCTTCCTCGCGGAGTAGTCCCTTCTAAGTTAAGGCAGGGAATGACTACTCTGCGAGCAACGCTCCGCGTTGCGAAGCAGTCTCGTGCCAATAGCGATGCTCCCCTCTCTGCACCCATCCTTCCCGCTATAGCGTGTCATACAAGTCCTTCCATTCCGGGTTCATGCTCTCGATCAGCTGTACTTTTTTGTCCCTCGAACCGGCCTTGATCTGCTTTTCGCGGTCTCGTGCCTGAATTACACTGTCGTATTCTTCAAAGTAAACGAGCTTGTCAACATTGTACCTGGCTGAGAAAGCATTGGCGTACTTCTTCGTCTTGTGGCTTTGGATTCGGTACTTAAGTTCCTTGGTGAAGCCCGTATAGATGACTCCACCTGGCTTGTTTGCAGTAAGGTATACCCAGTATTTCAAGGGCTGTTTTAGATTAGAAGGTCTTAGGGGGATGAGGCCGCCGCGTCGGATAAAGCCCGGAGGGCTTTATCCTCCTCGCGGAGTAGTCGATCTTTAGCCAGACCATAGAATAAATACTCTGCGAGCGTTGCGAAGCAGCCGCCACGTCGGTTAAAGCCTGAAAGGCTTTATCCTCCTCGCGGAGTAGTCAATCCTTACTTAAACTAAGAATTGACTACTCTGCGAGCGCAGCTATGCTGTGCGAAACAGCCGCCACGTCGGTCCTTGCTTCCAGCAAGGGCCTCCTCGCGGAGTAGTCAATCTGTAGTTAAACTTCAGAGCAGCCGCCACGCCTTTTACTACATCTTCGAATCGAGTCCCTTGCCCTTTTCGATATGTTCAAAATTGGGCAGGTAGGCTTTTAATATTTCCACCAGTTCTGCTTTCTGTATGTCTCTCTTTGCGAACAGTTCCCGCAGTCTGCCGAATATCTCATCAATCTCGGCGATAGGCCTTTTCTTTGAGTTCTTCACTACCCCAAGATTTATAAAGGAGTTGGTGTCAAGTATCTCATTTTCAGTATAGAATTCTTCAAACGCTTTTTCACCCGAGGTGTCGGAACCGAAGAAATATACCGGCCAGGTTTTTGAGTTGTTGTCAAGTAACAGGGCTTTGCTCACTGCCTCTTCCTCCGTTTTGCATATGTAAGGCTCCAGGCCCATATAATGCAGCAGGTCAATGGCTATCCGGTCGAAGGGGATCATGTCTTTTTCTTCGTCCAGCTTCGGAAAGAAAATATCACCTGACTCACCCATGATGGAGGCCATGAGGCAGAGCTCGCCTGATTCAATTGGTGATACGAAGAAACGCCTGATGCCGACAGGGCATGACCAGGGCTGTTTTTTCTGCATACGTTCGAGGAAGCCCAGCGGCAGGCTGCCGTTTGAGAAAGCCACGTTGGCAAAGCGTGCCGTCTTGATGGGCAGTTTGTGGCTGTATGCCATGATGAGCTCTTCCATGAGCTTTTTGCTGGCGCCCATGATGTTGACAGGGTTGGCCGCTTTGTCGGTGCTAACGCAGAAGAAATGTTCGGGAGGAGATTCCAGCAGGAGGTCCAGCAATTTGCGGGCGCGAAGTACATTGTTTTCAATCATGGCTTCGATGGAGAAGATGTCCTTTTCGCTGCGCACATGCTTGTGGGCGGCAAAGTTTGCCACAATCTCGAATGGACCGTGGTGCCGGAACAGCTTTTCGAATACCTTATCGCCAAAGTTTACAGGGTAGGTGATAAACTCCCCGGGAATGTTGTATCCTGCCGAACTGCGCAGGTCGCGGACCAGTTCGGTGAGGCCGTTTTCGTTAATATCGACGACTACGAGTTTGCTGATCTGAAACTTCAGTATAGCCTTGATATAATGTGAGCCAATGCTGCCGGCCCCGCCTATTACCAGTACCGACTTGCCGTTGATGCGGCGCTGCAGTTCGGTATTGTATTTCAGGAAGTCTCCTGCCAGGAGGCTTTCTTCACGCCGGGTAACATGTTTTTTGATAAAGGTTTCGATGTCGGGTTGTGTGTACATAGTTTTTTGGTTTTATAGGAAGTCTGGCATGGCGGCGCAGGGGGGGGGAAGGGGTAGTCATAGTGGGACGAGGCCGCCACGTCGGTCAAAGCCCAGGGAAGGTAGGCTTGAAGGAGCGAGACCGCCACGTCGGATAAAGCCCGGAGGGCTTTATCCTCCTCGCGGAGTAGTCG
>DAONEL010000032.1:2096-3682 GCA_035403045.1 Bacteroidales bacterium | reverse complement strand
CCGCCACGTCGGATAAAGCCCGGAGGGCTTTATCCTCCTCGCGGAGTAGTCGGTGTTTAGGCAGGCCATTGAAGGGACGAGACCGCCACGTCGGATAAAGCCCGGAGGGTTTTATCCTCCTCGCGGAGTAAGGGTTCTTTTAGGAAATTGTGTTAAAGAGTTCTGCTTAGAATGAATAATTTGCGAGCCCCGGCTTGACGGGCGAAGCAATCTTTTGGATCATCCGAAATCTTCTTCTGGACTCCTTAATCATCTACCCATCTTCCCTCGCTCCCAGCTTCCAACTGCTGAACTCTTTCCACGGAATGACGCGCACGTCGCCGGATACAAATGACTGGTCACCCATGTAAACCAGCATTTTTTCCACTTTCACCGCATCTGAATTCCATACGATCTTCCTGATATTTTTCAGATGATCAGAACTGAAAGTCTGTCCACCCTTTATTTCGATGGCAGCAATTGAATCAGCTGATCTTTCAATGATACAGTCTATCTCGCTCCCGTTGCTTTCGCGCCAGTAATAAACGGAAGGCCTTTTGCCTGAATGGTAGTATTTCTTGATTATATCGGAAATAATGAAGTTTTCGACAAGAGCGCCATACTGGTAATGGGTGGCCAGCATTTCAGCATTGCTGAGTTTTAATAATGAAGAGGCGACTCCTGTATCATAAAAGTAAAGCTTCGGTGATTTGATGATTCTTTTACTAAAATTCCGGTAGTACGGTTGTAACTGGAAAAGGATAAAACTTGCTTCGAGCAGCGATAGCCAGGCCTTGGCTGTATTTACCGCGATGCCTGCATCATTTGCAAGCGAGCTGAGGTTGAGCACCTGTCCGATACGGCCAGCACATAATCCCAGGAAACGCGAAAAGGTATTCAGGTTTTCCACTGCTTTAAGCGTCCTGATGTCCCGCTCGACGTAAGTCTGCAGGTAGGAAGGGTAGAAGTCGGCAGGTTCAATGTCTTGATCGAAAATACGGGGATAGAAACCTGTATAAATGGCGCTGCTGACCGGCTGTTCGCTGGTGATTGTCAATTCATCCGTATCAAAAGGAAACAGGTGGTTTATACTTACCCTTCCCGACAGTGACTGGGCAATTTTTTCATTGAGGAGAAAACTCTGCGAGCCGGAGAGGATATATTGCCCGGGAATATTTCTTTCATCCGATATCACCTGGATGTAACTGAACAATTCCGGAACATTTTGTGCTTCATCAAAAATTACCCGCGGCCCCAATGAAATCAGGTAGCCCATCGGATCAGCGAGCAGCAGTTCCCTTATGTCAAGCCTCTCAAGGTTCAAATACCTGTAATCAGGGAACGCACTCCTCAGCAGCGTGGTCTTACCTGACTGGCGGGGGCCGGTAAGTGAAACCACGGGAAACTTGGTTATCATCTGCTGCAGATGCGGTGTGATGCTGCGTCCAATCATTTTATGTTATTTTGCAATTCGATTGCAAATATACATACAATTTTTATTTTTTTACTCCCCAGGATGTTTTTCTCGTAAATGCTGATGATAGCGCTGAAGTGGGACGAGACCGATACGTCGGATAAAACCCGGAGGGTTTTATCCTCCTTGCAGA
>DAONEL010000032.1:0-1996 GCA_035403045.1 Bacteroidales bacterium | reverse complement strand
TGCTGGTACCATAGTTCCAGGGCTCCTTTGTAAGGTGCTATCACCATCCTGTCGAATTCGTGCGGGTCGATGCCGGGATTTTCAAACAGGTGTTCCTCGTCCCTGAAAATAATGGATGCTATCCCCGTTAAACCCGGGCGGACATTATTGATCACCGTTTTTATTTCATCACTGTACTTCTCAAAGTCGACTTTCATAAGTGGCCTTGGCCCAACTAAGGTCATATCGCCGAGTAAGATATTGAATAGCTGGGGCAACTCATTGATCTTTGTTTTGCGAAGCAGTTTGCCGAATGGCAGCACTCTTGGATCATTTTTCAGCGTTATGCTGCCCGTGCCCAGCGAAGGGCTGGCTTTGAGCATGGTGGCAAACTTCCATATTTTAAATTCCCTGTTTCTATAGCCTATCCTTTTCTGCCCGTAAAAAATGTAATGCTCGCCTGTTGCCCAGAGAATGAGCATTACCGGCACCAGGAGTGGTGATAATATCAATATTGCAATTGATGATATAATAATGTCAACAACCCGTTTGATGTATTTTTGGTAGATCATGTTTTCTGATTAATTTGAACGCGGATGACACGGATGCAACAGATTATGACAGATTGTATGGATAAACGCTCGTGATTTAGAACACAGATGACGCTGATGCAACGGATTATGACGGATTTAAGTTTATTATCAGTGGTTATCCGTCCAATCCGTCTCACCCGTGTTCTAATAATCAGTGATTATCCGACTGATCTGTGTCATCCGAGTTCATACTTTACTTAATGTGGAATTGAAAAAAAGAAGTTTTATTTCTTGAACAACGATTTCCCGTTCCTCATCCGTGATATTTGAACTTGATGGCAAGCAGAGTCCAATATCGAAGAGATGCTCCGAAACGCCGTTGACATAGGCCGGATAATTGGCGAAAACCGGTTGCAGATGCATGGGCTTCCATAAGGGGCGGCTCTCGATATTATGCTTGTTAAAGTGTAGTCTCAGGTCTTCGCGCGTGATGCCCCCAGTTAACGCCGGGTCGACCAGGATAGTAGTGAGCCAGTGGTTTGAGAAAAACTCACTGCCCGGCTCCTCGTGCACCGTAATGCCCGGTAAGCCTTTCAGTTGCTCTTTATAGAATTGAAAGTTCTCCCTTCTCTTTTCAATGCGCTGTGGCAACACTTCCATCTGTCCGCGGCCGATGCCGGCACAGATATTGCTCATACGGTAGTTGTAACCGATGTGTGAATGCTGGTAATGCGGCGCTGCATCTCTTGCCTGGGTGGCAAGGAATGTCGCATTGCGGCAGTACTCCGGGTTATCGGATATCATGGCACCACCCCCCGAAGTGGTGATGATCTTGTTGCCGTTGAACGAGAGGATGCCAATCACACCCATCGTTCCGCAATGGCGGCCCTTGTATGTCGATCCCAGCGCTTCGGCAGCATCTTCAATTACAGGGATCTCAAAGTGGTTTGCAATTGCAAGTATTTCGTCCATCATCGCCGGCATGCCGTACAGGTGCACCACAATGATGGCTTTGGGCTTTTTGCCTTTGGCAATACGGTCGTTTATTGCTGTCTCCAGCAGCTCAGATGACATGTTCCAGGTGCCGGGTTCCGAATCAATGAATACGGGGATTGCTTTCTGGTATGCAATGGGGTTGGCTGATGCCGAAAAGGTGAAGGATGAGCAGATCACTTCATCACCCTGCTCAACCCCAAGGTTGATGAGTGCCAGGTGTATGGCCGCTGTCCCTGATGACAGGCATGATACTGCTGCGCTGCCGGTAAAGTTTTTCAGGTCTTCCTCAAAACCGGCCACGTTTGGGCCCATGGGAAAAACGAAGTTCCTGGCAAACGCCTCGTCGACGTATTTCTTTTCATTTCCGCTCATGTGAGGGGAGGAGAGCCAGATGGTTTGATTAGTAGGCATTTTTTTTGTTTTAATTAGTTGTGTGGGAAGATGGGATGGTGAGAAAGTGGGAAGATGGGAAAATGGGAAGATGGGAA
>DAONEL010000031.1:14692-23895 GCA_035403045.1 Bacteroidales bacterium | reverse complement strand
CACCCAAAGGCGAATCAAAGCTGCTGGAAATTTATGTTCCCTGATAAATCTTCATAAAAATTCAACCAATAAATAAGCATCCCTGACATGAAAAAACTGTTCTTCATCCTGATCTTTTTGTCCGCTGCAATGTTCGTTTCGGCGCAGGAAGAATTCAAGCCATTGTTTAAAATTCCTTCAATTGTTGTGACAGATATCGATGGTAACAAAATAAATACCGCAGAATTAACAAATAATGGTAAACCCTTTATAATCAGCTTCTGGGCTACCTGGTGCAAACCCTGTGTCAAGGAGTTGACAACGATTGCCGATGTTTACCAGGATTGGCAGGATGAAACAGGCGTGAAATTAATTGCCGTTTCGGTTGATAATTCACGGTCGGTTGCTCAGGTTAAGCCCATGGTAAATGGGAAAAACTGGGAATACCAGGTGCTGCTTGACGTGAACAATGAATTAAAACATGCCATGAATGTGAATGCAGTTCCTCATACTTTCCTGGTCAACGGCAAAGGCGAAGTTGTATGGCAGCACACCAGTTTCAGCGAAGGCGCAGAACTCGAGCTAATTAGTCTCGTGAAGGAGCTTGAAAAGGCTGAAAGTTCATCAAAATAACCCATCACGGTAAATCAATATAAAGTCAACTTATGTTGAAATTTCAGTCATTCAGGCTTTTATGCCTCCCGGCACTGGCTTTTCTGGCAGTGCCCTTTTTTGTTTCAGGGCAAAACTTCCTTTCGGGAGGTCAGGTTAACGGCAACTTCCAGATGGATGCCCAGTTTTACCGTACCGACTCAGCTATCCAGGCTTTTGCTGTTCCTGAAAAAATGATGATGAACAGCTGGACCAATCTTACCTACAACCTTGGCAATTTCAATGCCGGGATGCGGTTTGAGACTTATCTGAATCCCGTCAATGGTTATGATCCGAGGTTTAAAGGTGCTGGTGTTCCTTATTGGTTTATCGATTACCGGGCTGACCAGTTCCAGGTGACTGCCGGAAATATTTATGAACAGTTTGGTTCAGGAATGGCTTTTCGTACCTATGAGGAGCATAACCTGGGTTACGATAATGCCCTTCGCGGTGTGCGGGTGAAGTTTGACCCGATGAACGGTGTTGAGTTCAAGGCGATATGGGGTACACAACGCTACTTCTGGGAGCAGGGCCCCGGCATTGTGCGTGGCGGCGATATTGATTTTAACCTCAACCAGGCGATTAAAAGTTTTGAAAGCAGCAAGTTGAAGGTGCAAATGGGTGGAAGTTTTGTAAGCAAATACCAACCCAACGAGACCATAACGGATAATGAGGGCAATGAACTGATACTTCCGCTCAATGTTGGTACTTCGGCCGGCCGAATCAACTTGGGCTATGGCAGGTTTGGACTATCGGCTGAATATGCATACAAAATCAACGACCCTTCGGCAGCTAACAAATATATTTATCGCCCCGGGCAATCGTTGCTGGTTACAACCACCTATTCGCAGAAAGGGCTGGGTATTATGCTGCAGGCAAAACGCATTGACAACATGAGCTTCAAATCGAAGCGTACCGAAACCGGTAATGTGCTCGATATCAGTTACCTGCCTGCAATCACCCGTCAACATGCCTATTCACTTGCCGCGATGTATCCTTATGCAACCCAGCCCAATGGCGAAATGGGCCTTCAGGGACAAGTGAATTATAACTTAAAGAAAGGCACTCTGCTTGGCGGACATTACGGAACCGATATTGCCCTGAATTTTTCGGCCATTGCTTCGCCCAAACTCGAGATGATCGATACAATTGCCATATCTACTCCCGGCACCAGGGGCTATGATTCTCCGTTTTTTGCCATCGGCGACCAACTGTATTACAGGGACATAAACCTTGAAATCGGCCATAAATTCAGCAAAAAGTTCAAGGGCATCCTCACCCTGATGCGTGAAGACTATAATATTGAAGTGATTGAAGGGCACACAGGCGAGGAGATGGTTCATGCTAATATTGTCATTGCCGAACTCACATACAAATTCACCGGTACCCAGGCACTGCGTGGCGAGTTTCAATGGCTTAATACCAAGCAGGATGACGGAAGCTGGGCAATGGCAATGCTGGAGTACACCATTGCGCCAAAGTGGTTCTTCAGTGTTACCGATATGTACAATTACGGTAACGATGTTGCTGACAATCGCCTCCATTATCCCCTGGTTTCATTTGCCTACAACAACAACGCCAACAGGATACAGGTTTCGTACGGCAAACAGCGTGAAGGGATTGTGTGTGTCGGCGGTGTGTGCCGCAGCGTGCCGGCATCAAATGGCCTGACGGTTACAATTACAAGCAGTTTCTGATGTTTAATGCAGAAAATTCACAGCGATGAAAAAGACTAACTATATATTCAAAATGGCTCTGGCAGTGGTAGCATCATCATGGATGTTAACCTCCTGCGATAAAATAGATGAGCCATATGTCATAAAAAAAGAAATTGTTGACACGGCGCAGTGCCCGGTCCCCGATTTTCCGGCTGTTACCAATCCTGAAAAGAGAGTGCTCCTTGAGGATTATACAGGCCATACCTGCGTTAACTGCCCGAGAGCGGCGGTTACAGCACATGATCTGAAGCAGCAGTATGGTGAACAGTTGGTAGTAGTTGCGGTTCATGCAGGTTTTTTTGCCAAGCCGTTGTCAGCGCCATTTGATTATGATTTCAGAACTGCTGCCGGCACTACCTGGGATGATTTCTTCGGGATCGGGAAGGTAGGCAATCCTAACGGGATGGTTAACCGGACAGGTTATCCTGCGCAGCATATCCTTTCACCATCAGCATGGGGAAATGCCATAGCAACTGCTGTGACAGCTACTCCTTTGGCTGAATTGCAGATATTATCCGATTTTGATGATGAGACCTCGAAATTGTGCGTTCATGCCAAAACCACCTTCCTGCAAAATATCAGCAACAGGGAAATTAAACTTTCGGTTGTTATTGTTGAGGACAGCATTATTCAGGCACAGAAAAACAATGATGCACAGGTTGGTACAACTCCCCAAATTGATGACTATTTGCATATGCATGTGCTGCGCGGAGCCGTTAATTCTCCCTGGGGCGAAATAATCCTGGCAAAAGGCGCTGCATCAGGAGACCCGCTGGTAAAATCCTATCAAATAAAGCTTGAAGGCTTCAATAAATATGAAATGGATCCTGCTAACTGCCGGGTGATTGCTTTCCTCTATGACGGGGAAACCTATGAAGTTCTGCAGGTTTCCGAAGCAGGCATCACAGAGTAATAAGAGATTTTCATCAGGATAAAGAAGAACCCCGCTGCAGGTCAACTGCAGCGGGGTTCTGGATTTTTGAGGAAATATGCTGGCAGTTACTTTGTAACCACGAGTTTTCTGATCAGTTGCTTGCCATTGTTTTCGACCTTCACAAAGTACATCCCGGCTGCCATACCTTTCACATTGATGGTTTTGGAGGCATTGGCAGGAATGTTAGCCTGGCTGTAAACTGTTTTACTCAGTGCGTCGGTGATTCGCAGATTCACTGTTCCCGACATGCCTTCAAAAGTAATTGTTGCTGAACTGCTGGCAGGATTCGGATAGATGCTTACGGCAGGATTCCTGTTTACGGCAACATCGGTGCAGTATTCAACATTGATATAGCCGGCTTTAAAGAGGGTGTTTGTAGTGGTACCATTGCCAATGGTGAGGGACACATCGTAAGCGCCGGGGGCAGCATACACCACAACCGGGTTCTGATCGGTGCTGGTGGCCGGTTCACCGCCTGGGAATGACCATTCCCATGAAGTGGCACCACCTGTTGAATAATCAGTAAATGCTGCAGAACCACCGTCACAGATAGTGGCTGGCTGAGCAATGAAATTGGCATTCAGCGGTGATGCCAGGATTCCGAAAAACTCAATAATGCGCAACATGTATTCGTTGCGGGTTGCCGGAAAATCACCATTGACAAGTCCACCGAATTCAAATGAAGATCCTATCGTTTTATAATTGCTTCCAGCATAGGCTACAGCAGTTATGTAGTAAGGTGAGTTGTTCTTGTAAACACTGAATGCTGTTCCTGTGGGAGCAATGTGGTCAATGAAATCGTTATCGCCTTCATAGCTGAGGGTAAGGCCTTCGGTAAACGATCCTGTCTGGCCCAATTCAATTGAAAGATCGTTAGATCCATCCATAATGCCATTGATCATGAACAATGAATGTACAGCAGTCTTAGGATCGTAGTACCATGTATCACCTCCTTCCATGTACAACTTGCCGCCATTGTTCAGGAAGTTGGCAAGAAGCTGTCCTTGAGCTGAAGAGAGCACATGCTTTTTGCTGCCTGTACCAAGGCTTACAAACAGCGACTGGTAACCTGAAAGATCGGCAGGTATAGCCGTGAGGTATTGGGCATAAATATTATTTGACTGCAGCGATTCAAGCATAACTGGGCCTGAGTTTTTGTTCTGATCAAGGTCAATAACTGCAACCGGAATTTGCCCGATAACCACCGAGAATGCTGATGATGCTTCAAGTCCCTGGTCGGCATTCATGGCAAAAGCACTGGAAACAACATGCCCGGCAGGTGAACTGCCGTCGGCCTGCACTGTGAATGACCTTGCTGCAATTTCTCCTGCAGGAATGTCGCCATAGTCTTGTGTATTTGCTGAAAGCAGAACGAGGAACTGATCGTTGAACGAAATCTGACCGCCAACGTTTTTAATCCCGGCTGAACCGGCGTTCACCACATTGACTACCACATCGAAAGTCTCACCGGGATCAGCCATTCCATTATTATTACCCGCAGCATCGTTGATAGTAAATGATCCGAACTGAAGCACACCGGCATGGGCTGTAACTGAAAAATTCCCACTCCATAAATTAGTGTCACTAACTGCGACGTAATGGAAGTTCATAGTATGCAGATCGGGAATATTATCTGGTATAGAGAATTCAAAACCATCGGTAATAGTCACCGTGTCGCTGGCCGGTATCAGAGTACAGGCTTCAGTTGAGTCTGTTAGTTGAATGTACTCGTCGGTAGTTGAAACGGTAACATTCACATTTTCAGCATCAAGAATACCAATGTTTTTAAGTCCAAGTGATATTTTTACAGTTTCACCAAAATCAGCCAGGCCATTATTGTTATATGCTGCATCACTGATTGAATGCGCATTATAAATAAGGTAAGGCCCCGAATTAGGAATAACCGGAATGTCGGCGGTGTAAGCGAGGCGGTTGAAACCAGTGATAACAAGTTGCAGAGTATCAGGCTCTTCAAGTGCCGGGAAAGTTAACGTTACTGCACCTCCTGAAATGAAACCGGCAGCCACCAATTGATTTTGCTTAGAAAGGCCAACCAGTGCACCTTCGGCGTCAGCATTTACAACAAACTCAGATGAACCAAGGAATATCTGTCCTTCATGAGTTGCAGCAACCGGCTGAGGCATAGCAGTGTATAAATTGAGCGAAGGATCACCGAATATAGTCCAGGTGTCAGTCATATCTGAACCATCCGAGCCATAGCTGTCATTCATTTTATAACAGCCATTGATTGTAACACCGCCGAAGGTGCGTTTGATATTGTTAGGATATGTTTTTACCAGGATGTCATTCATTTCATCTTCGCCTTCCATCGGTGGATTCCAGCTCTGGTTTATCGTTGACATGAAGGTAGCAATAGCTCCGGTCGGGCCGGTTGAATTTTTAGCACGCAGCCAGGCTTCTGCAAAACATGTTCCACCCGGAAAATTACCATTTACACAGGCCACACTAAAGATAAATGGCCACATGTGGTTGTTTGTCAATTGGTTGACATTTGAATTTGAATAACCGGTGGTTCCCCAGGATTGATCGCTGCCGTGTCCGGTATAATTGATGATGCCTGAACCCGGATTAACGAATGATGAAACCATGGCAGGTGTTGGATTTCCGGACTGATCCTCGCCACCCTGCGATCCGTCATAAAGCTCGGCAACAGCAGTGTAGGTAAATCCGAGTAAATCAGTGCGTATATTACGAATGTGCTGATAATCATATTCACCATCGTCGCCCGGGCCCTGGTCTGATCCGATTCCTATTCCCTTGCTGAACCAGTCCTCAGCGATGTAAGGAGTTTTCTCATATTCCAGTGTGCGTTGAACCATAGTATTTACGTGGTCAACAGTCTCAGCCGAAAATCGTCCGACAAAGATGTCAGGATAATGGTCATTTCCAACAAGATAGCCGTATGCATTGTCAGAAGGGCCAGCAATGCTGCCGGAAGTATTGGTGACAATCTGTGCAGCGTCGCCAACCAGTAAAAGGAAAGTCAGCCCGTTGTCGTTGTAATAGTTTGTTACAAAAGTCTTTATTGCAGATGCAGTATTTCCGATCGTAGCAATGTCGACCATTTCAGTTTGAATACCCATCTGGTTTTTCCAGTCCACAAATGGTTGCATGGCAGTCATAAAACTGCCGTATGAAATGACCAGCATCTTGCCATAATCTCCCAAAGGAGTATAGTCGGTGTTGGTGCTGTTCAGAAACCGGTGATCGTATATAGTTTTAAAATCATTGTCAACTCTGGCAGGGTAACTACTTCTGTTCAAAGTGTTTATTCCGTTATGCCCTTTTGAATATACTTTCACCGTAATATCGGTATAAACGCGAAGTACCTTGCTTACAGGATTATACGCGAAAGGATACACCACAACGGTTTGCCCGCGGTAATCACGAAGGATATACGGATCGCGAAGTTCAGCCTGCTTGCCCGGGAAGAAGTTGTTTTCAGAATATGGCCGTCCATATTCGTAGGCAACACTTGCAGGATCAATGTCACGGGTCAGGTTTCCTTTGGATGGAGCAACCGTTATCCCTTCATAATCAGTGTATGAAGATGCCATAACCTCTACATCCATGATGTCTTCATCAGGAATTATGAGTGATGATGTGATTTTTGGAAGATCAGGCGCACCCTTTATCAGGATGGGAGTTGCCTCTCCAACAGAAATTGTGACTGCATCTCCGAGTTGAGTCTTCACCCGGTTGATGTTGTAACCGTCGAGCGAAAAATGTACAACTGAAGTAGTGATGTTGGATGAAACCAGCTCGGTTTTTGCCGGAACAGGCTGTTGTGACCTGATGTTGATCCATTCGCTTCCGAATGCGGTCAAACCAATAAAGGACAGTAAAATAGTAATGTAGAGGTTTCGCATATGTTTAGGATTGGGTGGGAATCTGTATGATGGTTTCAGGGAACGCTGTTTTATAATCTTTATAAAGTTAACTTGCTGAAAACGGGGATAAAGATAGATAAAATATCATATGAATTATATCCTGATAAATGGGAAAAACAAAACTGCCTGCAGCAAAATTTCTCAACTTCATTGCAGGCAGTAATTATGTTCGAAATTTGGTTTTATCGTGTATGAACAATTTTTGTGACAGTGGTTTGTGATCCTTCAGTCACTTTACATGTGTATATTCCGGCAGGCAACAAACTGCCGTCCCAGTTAATGGTATTTACCCCGGCATTAAGCTCACTTTCGCTGATAAGGGCTACTTCCTTGCCAACGGTGTTATATAACGCAATCCGTACTTTTGAATTACCCGCAGCATTATAAGTGATTTTGAGCTGCGAGGTGAACGGATTGGGATAAACATGAAGCCCTGAAGCCGTTTCGGCCGGTATGCCGGTGAAGCCGAAATAAACCTGGTTTGAAGGTTCTGAGCTGCAGCCTCCGGCATTTCCGGTAACAACATAGTAAAAACTGGTATGTTCGGGAGTGTACGTCTGCTGAGTGGCTCCTGGAATGACACCGTTGCCGTCATACCATTGATAGCTGTATGCCTGTGTTGATACCAGGTGGTCGCCCGAAATTGAAGCGGAAGGAGTGGCAGGAGCTGTTTCTACGAATACTTCCACGTAATCAGTCATTGAATATGTGCCGCTGGTTACGTTTACGCTGTAAAGTGTATAGCCTGAGGGCGTTGCAACCGGATTGAAGATCGTGGGATCATTAAGTGATGATGCCGGTGACCAGCTATAGTTGTATGTTCCCCAACCACCGGTAGCAAATACATACAACTGTGAGGAAGCTCCATCACAGATGTGTGCAGGCAATGCAGCAGTGTAAACTGCAAGCGGTCCGCTCTGATTTTCGCTGAACGGTGGAAGCATGATGTAATCGATCCATGCAGCATCCTGGAAAGCAATGGATGCTTCATCTTTTTCATAGGCCCATCTTAATTTGTGCGGTCCTGAGGTTATTGCATAGGTAACCTGAGTCCAGTCGGAATTTCCTGACCATTCACCCATAAGCTGGTCGTCCACGTAAAAGCGCAGAAAATCGTATCCCTGTTCTGAAGAGACCTTGCGGTAGAATGAAATATTACCGGCAACAATGACATTCACATCAAGATACATTTCACTTTTCTGCGAATTACCTGCTGATCCCGATTTAGCACTGAATGAACCTTCATATTTCACTGTATTGTCAATCGTCCAGGGAGCGCCACCGGCAAATTTCCAGTTGTACTTGGTCAGTGTGCCGGTTTCAAAGTTTTCAACCTGCTGTCCTACAGTGAGGAAAAGGCTGGAAATGGTATTGTAAGGCCCGGCATTGGCAACGTAGTACATGCTGAACTGGTAACCCAAAGGAGCATCAGGACTTACAGTGAAACTGCATGTAGCTGTAGCTGAGCCTCCGGCTGCTATCGGGCCGAGGTTTTGAACCTGCGAATTTCCGGTAATATATGACCCGAAGAAAACCATTTGCGAGAGTACATCAGAGGATGTGCAATGTCCTATGTTCTGAGTGTTTACATTAACCTGTATGGTTTCGCCCGGCTCAATGATACCGTTTCCGTTTCCACCGGCAATGTCATCAATGGTAATGTTATCAGCTTTCAACGACGGAGCGAGCAGGGTTATTGGCAACTGGTAAGTAAACAAAGAAGTATCAGCCTGCAGGGTAAGCGTAAGATTAGCCTGGTGCATATCGGGCAGGTAATTGGCAATGTTTATTCCAAACACATCTGAAACTGATTCTGTCTGCTGGCTTGGAATCAGCGGCCAGGTGAAAGTAGGTTGAGTGACTGTGAGGTATGGATCGCCAGTTGAGATTGTGGCAAGCGTATTTACTGCTGAAGCGTTGCCATAGTTGACAACTGTCATGTCAAGATTTAATGGTTCGCCAAATTCCGGCAGTTGGTTGTTATTGCCGCCGTTATCATTAAATTGATAG
>DAONEL010000031.1:0-14592 GCA_035403045.1 Bacteroidales bacterium | reverse complement strand
GAAGGATCGCCCATGAGGCAATATATTTCCCAATAGTATTGTTTCATGCCTGAATTTGATTCCTGTACTGCCAGGTTACCGGCAAAAACCATCTGGTCCTGTGTGGAATACCATTCGGTCATTGGTTCACCATGATCGTGAAATGTTCTGTCGTATGCACCAAGCCCATGATCCTCATAAGCAGGATTGACCACAATCGGGCCGACACCAACACCCCAATAATAGTCTTCGTCCCAGTAACTGTTGTTGGAAGCTCCTATATATCCCAGCGCTCCTTTGTTCTGAGCCCTTAAAAGAGCCTCGCCGAAACAATATTGATTGTATGTGCCTGTAACACAGCAGTTGCCAACCATTAAGGGATACTTATGAGCATTTTGAAGATTGGCAACATCATTGATGCTGAATGAAGGATCAGCCCAACCACTCACTGAACCATGGGCTGTATAATTGGCATAACCAACGCCGGCACTTACATTAGCTCTTATATTCTGAGAATAATTACCTCCTGATGGCTCGGGCTGCAGGTAAGTGTGGGATAATAGTCCATGAGCTTCGTTGAAGTAATAGGTAGTTCCATAATTTATCTGGCCATTACCGTAAATAGGACCATAGTTTGGATCGTGGCCGGCTACCATCACGCATTCACCAAGGAACGACGGGTCGGGCATCAGGTACTGCTCATATTCAAGCGTTTTGTCAATCTGGGGCTGCAGTTCTGCAGCGTTAGTGGCGGAGAATCTTCCGTAATATACTTCCGGCAGAAAATCACCACTATACTCGCAATAATAAAGGTCACTCACATGCGATCCGCAGTTATAGGCAGGAACTTGTTCCACATCACCAACAAATAAAACGAAAGTAGGAGCTGGATTATCGGGAGTGGCCGAGGTATAAAGTCCCTGCAAGTAAGCCTTTATGGAATTGAATGTCGTACCGACGGCTGGATTGTTTGTATAAGCTTCAACAACAGTGAACCCTTTTTTAGTTTTCCATTGAATGAAAGGCTGCAACTGGGCCTGGAACATAGGATCAGAAACGATCACGTATTTTATCGGCTGTTTCGAGAGTGTATCACGGCTATCGTTAACCGGCTGAAGATTAATCACTTTGCTGTATATGCTTCTGAAGTAAGGCGAATCATAAAGAGCCCGAGTTACGGTAGTCTTGCTGACATTGGCACCTGTAAACCTTACATCCACCACCATGTTGTTATACACCCTGACAGTATTGGTAACCGGGTTGTACTGTATTGGTGAGATAACCAGGTTGCCGAGCCTTACACCACGCAGGTAGCCGCTGACTTCAACCCGGGCAAGTTCGCCGCCGATAAACTGGTTTAAGGCATAGGTTGATGCGTTCATTACAATTTCACCTGCCTGCCTGTTCTTTGGCTGTGGCGGCTGTGTGGGGAAGAGCTTATTCATAATACCCCAGTCGGCCAGGCTATATTCTTTAACATCATAGCTCATCACTTTAACTTCCGGCGTTGCATCAGCAGGTATTTCGATGAGTTTACTCAGAACCGGGAGTTGCGGATCGCCTGCAAGGTTGGTTTTTGAATATCCCGGAATGAGCAGTTCGGCGAATAATCCCTTTGAGGATGAAACTTCAAGAAAATTCAGGTCGTTCACTGTGTTTGTGACCTGAAGCCGGGCATAGCTGCTTTCGTTCACCGAAAGGCTGTTTTGAGCACCGGGAACAAGCTTCACTTCATTGGCGGCATAACCGGCAGAAAAAAGAAAAGCAACCGCGATCGTTGCTATGATAAAGCTACGCATCAACGTAAAGTTTTTCATGATGGCTTTTTGAATTTATTTTAAGATGGAGAATTGCTTCACAAAAGTATGATATTCATGAATATGTTTATAAGAATGTTTTACGAACCTGAAATAAAAGTGTGATCATGGATTGCCCATAATTCCGCTTTCCTGTAAAGGAAGTCTGATTAGTGGAAATGTCAGTGCCTGAAGTGTTTAGTGATGCCGGAACCTTTTGATAGCATCAGGAATGTGATAGTAATCAGGAAAGTATAGGGTGATTCCCCAGGTTGTCACAATTTTACATCATGGAACTTTTGGGCTATTTTTCGCACAGGGTACCAGGCTGCTGCCAAACCGATAAGGAATACCGTAATAAATACCCACACGAAATCCATGATTTTCATTTTTACCGGGTAAGCATCGATGATAAAGGCTCCGCTGCCGCCTTTGAGTTTCACAATGCCGTAATGCTGTTGCAGCCAGCAAACCAGCGCACCCATCGCTATTCCTGCCAGCGCTCCGAGTAACGAAACGAGAAGGCCTTCGGTGAGAAATATCTTCCTTACGGCCTTATCATTGGCTCCCATGCTTCGCAATACGGCAATGTCGCGGCGTTTGTCGAGAATGAGCATCGTAAGCGAACCAATCACGTTAAAAGTTGCAATAAAGAGTATGAACGACAGAATTAAAAAAACCGCCCACTTCTCCGATTTCATGATTTTATAAAGGACTTCCTGTTGTTCGAAGCGGTTTTTAACAACGAATTTGTCGCCGCAAAGTGCTGATACCTTTTTCTGCACCTGTTTTGCATCGGTGCCGGGCGAGAGCATTATTTCAACCGAAGATATCTCTTCAGGGTAATCGAAGATATCGCGGGCAAAACTTAAAGGAACCAGCATGTACTTTATGTCGAACTCAGCAGAAATTGAATAGATGCCTGACGGCCTGATAACTCCCAGGTTGAAGGATTCATCGGGCAGGCCCGTTATTGAAGCATGCCTTGCCGGAACATACACTGAAATGACGCTTCCGGGATCAACGAGATCCAGGCCGAGAACATCAGCAATCCCCACTCCCGGAACCGCAAACATATTACTGTCCTGCTCAAGAATGAAGTTTCCTTCGATGAGCATACTATCCAGCGGTGAAAAACCCTGGTACCCGCTTCCAACCCCTTTGATTGTAGCAATACATTGCCTGTCGTGGTAACGTAAAAGAGCGTTTTCCTCTATCACTTCAGTGAGGTGAATGACCCCGGGCAGTTTGGTTATTGAGTCACCGGGGATTTCGCTAAGCCTGAAAGTTTTGCCCTGGGCAGGAGTTATTTTCAGATCAGGATCAAAGGCATTGAAAAGGGATACAACCACACCTTCGAACCCGTTGAAAACACTCAGTACAATAATAAGCGCCATAGTCCCGATGGTGACGCCGAGTATTGAAATGCCTGAAATAATGTTAATTATATTATGCGATTTCTTCGAAACCAGGTAGCGGCGGGCTATGTAAAACGGGAAATTCAAAACTTGAATGATTGGTTCGGATAAGGCAAATTTAAGGGTTTCTTTGTCATACTGACTTAAGACATGAATCGGCTGTAAAATAATTACGGAACAAATTTTGCTATATTTATCGAAAATTCAATCGTATGAATTCCGAAACTATAACTGCCATTGCATTGGGCATTGGTTTGAGCGCCAGTTGCGGCTTCAGGGTTTTCGTGCCTTTACTGGTTGCAAGCATAGCCGCGAGGTCAGGAATTATTCCTTTGCAGGAGAGTTTCGTTTGGCTTGGCAGCTGGCCGGCGATTATCTGTTTCGGTGTCGCCACCATCGTCGAAATCATGGCTTATTACATACCTTTTGTTGATAACCTGCTCGATACAATAACCACACCATTGGCTATTGGCGCGGGCTCACTGCTTATGACGTCGGTGCTGCCCATTGATTCGGAAATGATGAAATGGGTAACCGGTATCATCATTGGCGGTGGTGCGGCAGCCACTATCCAGGGCGGATCGGTGATAGCAAGGCTTGGCTCTTCAAAACTTACGGCAGGACTTGGAAACCCGGTTGTGGCGACGGGAGAACATGCGGCTGCATTCGGGACGTCGATACTCGCACTGGTCATGCCCGTATTTGTTGCCCTGGTTTTTATCTTCCTGGCAGGTTTCATTTTCATGAAGTTCGGAAACAGGCTTTTCGGTAAAAAGTAACTGCGGAAATAATTTTTCGGTTTTTTTTACTTCTGTCAATGAAAAGACATTGCTAATTTTGAGCATCTTTTCACTTCCTCACTATGAATGCAATGCCTTTTGTGATAGGCGCCCTGCTTGTTCTCGTGCTTGCTTACCGTTTTTATTACAGTTTTGTAGCTGCAAAACTGGCTACCATCAGCGACACTAAGTTGATGCCTTCGCAGCGTCTGTATGACGGACAGAACTATTACCCTATGAATAAATGGGTATTGTTTGGCCATCATTTTGCCGCCATTGCCGGTGCCGGACCTCTTGTTGGTCCTGTACTTGCGGCACAGTTCGGGTTTATGCCGGGTTTTCTGTGGATGCTTGCCGGGGCAGTGCTTGCCGGCGCCATGCACGACCTGGTGATTTTGGTGGCTTCCTTAAATCACGATGGTAAATCGCTGGCCGAAATAGCCCGTACCGAAATCAGCAAGGTGAGCGGGGCAACAGCTTCTTTTGCCATCCTGCTTATTCTTGTGGTGGCCATGGCCGGGCTGGGGCTGGTTGTGGTGAATGCCCTGGCCGAAAGCGCCTGGGGTACTTTTACCATTGCCATGACAATACCCATTGCCTTACTCATGGGTGTGTGGATGTTCAGGATAAGAAAAGGCAAAACAGTGGAAGCAACCATAGCCGGTGTGATCCTCCTTACGCTGGCAGTGGTTTTTGGGAATAACATAGCACATTCGTCACTGGCTGAATATTTTCTTTTAAATCACAAATCTCTCACATTACTGCTTGTGGCATACGGTTTTGTGGCATCGGTACTGCCGGTATGGCTTTTGCTCTCGCCCCGCGACTACCTGAGCTCGATCATGAAACTGGGAGTTATTGCCTTACTAGCGGTCGGAATCATCATTGTTGCTCCTACAATCCATATGCCTGCTTTTACACCTTTTGTTCATGGTGGCGGGCCCATAATTCCGGGTAAGCTGTTTCCATATCTTTTTATTACCATAGCCTGTGGTGCCATTAGCGGGTTTCATGCCCTTGTTAGTTCGGGCACAACACCCAAAATGATCATGAGTATGAAGGATGTGAAATTCATCGCCGCTGGCGCCATGCTTTCCGAGGGTATGGTTAGTATTCTTGCCCTGGTGGCAGCCACCAGCCTTCTGCCGCTCGACTATTTCCAGATTAACATACCAGCCGATAAATTGCAGGCTTTTCTGCCGCAGTTGCATGCCATGGGTTTCACACAGTCAAATCTTGAACAACTTTCGGCAGAAGTGGGAGAGAAGATTGCCGGACGTACCGGTGGTGCGGTTTCGCTGGGTGTGGGCATGGCATATATATTTTCGTCAATCCCCGGCCTTCAGCACCTTATGAGTTACTGGTATCATTTTGCCATCATGTTTGAGGCACTATTCATCCTCACCACCATTGATGCAGGCACCCGTATCGGGAGGTTTATCCTCCAGGAATCACTGGGGAAATTCTATAAGCCCTTTGCACGAACCGACTGGTTGCCCGGCAACCTGGTTGCCAGCGGGCTGATGGTTGCGGCCTGGGGATATTTTATATATACCGGAAGTGTAGCTACCATCTGGCCAATGTTTGGTACGGCAAACCAGTTGCTGGCCACAGTGGCGCTGGCAATAGGGACATCATTCATCATCAACCGCGGACTGGCGCGCTATTCATGGATGACAATCATTCCAATGCTGTTTGTGGGCATAACCACGCTGACAGCCGGATTTCTGAACATGAAAAACATCTATTATCCACAGCTTCTTGATCCCGCCAAAAGTGTGCAGGGGATTATCAACTTCTCGCTCACAGCAATCATCATTGTTTGTGTGGTCATCGTTTTTGCCGATGCCATTCCAAAATGGATAGGCGTGATGACGGGTAAAAGGGCTGCGGCGAGCGCAGAAGCCTGATTAAAGGCGGCCTACTTCCAGGCCTTTACCACAAGACCTGTCCCGCTCTGGTGATTACCGGTTATATCCAGTTGATTGAGAATGAGGCAGAAAGGGAATGTCACCAGGTAATAGAATGGCAGCAGGATAAAAAATAATTTTGATTTTCCCAGCATCAGGATGGGGTATTTCATTGAAAGTCTCCAGGATAGCTGTCCCGGTTTGCCATACTGATAATAAGCCTCAGTCCGGCTGAAACCTGCCTTCTTAAGCTTTTCCTGTATTTCGTCAATGTTATAGCCGTCGCGCACATGTTCCTCGATAAACGACTCTTCCTCGTGATCGTGAACATCGCTGCCACCCTGGTCCGACGGGGTAGATATAAGCACCATTCCGCCTGGTTTCAGCGAGGCATGAAAGTTCTCGAAAACCTTTACATCTTCAAGTATATGTTCCATCACATCCACTGAAAGGACAAGGTCATATGTTATGGGTTCGGAAAAAGCCGTAAGGTCGGCAAAGGCGAAAGAGGCATTATTTCTGCCAATACGGTGAAAGAAATTGTTGCAGTCGTCGATTTGTTCCTGTTTCACATCAACACCTTTAACAGTAAAGCCGGGCTTCATACCGGAAAGGAAATATGAATACTGACCAAAACCCATCCCGGCGTCCAGAATATTTGCGTTTTCAGGTGCCTTCTTAACCCAGCGTTTCAGGTTGTGCCGTATATGCCACGAACGCAGCAGCAGCAGATCGAGCAGGCGATAAAAAAGTTTGCGTAACCACGGGCTGCGGTTAAAAACATTACCAAGTGATCGTTTTATTGGGTCGTATTGCATAAAAATAGTTCAAGAGTTTGAGAGCCTGCCTGCCTTGCAATTGCCTGCGCGGGGCAGGCAGGTTTGAGAGTTTGAGAGTTTGAACCCGATAGTAATCGAGATTACTATTCATTATTCATTATTCATTATTCACTATTAACTTTTCAGCAGGTTCTCAATATTTTCGATATAATCGAGTGAGTCATCAATGAAGAATTCAAGTTCAGGAATTGAACGTACCTGGTTATGGATACGGTTGCCCAGTTTGAGCCTTATTTCTTTCTTGTGCATACTTATATGCTGAAGCAGTTCATTTTTGGCGGTTTTTCCGAACAGACTCAGGTAGACTTTTGCCAAAAAAAGATCAGGTGTGATGTACACTTTTGTGACGGTGATCATATCGCCCGGAAATAAATCCCGGCCCATTGCCTGCAAAATTTCACCGAGATCTTTCTGTATCAGTCTTGCAATCTTTTGTTGTCGTGTGGTTTCCATGCCGCAAAGGTACAACAAATACCGGTTTTAAGATATTACATCATAACCTGCTTTCGAGGTTGCCAAAAGTGACAAACAAGCGTAATTGTAATATTTTTGCACCGGTGAAGTTAATAAGATGATCATCCGAATATTTCCAGCAATCTCCGGTTAGTGAAAAAGCTCAAGATCCTTCTCAAATATGCAATTCCATACAAATGGTATGCAGTGCTCAACATTATTTTCAATGTTCTCGGGGCTTTGTTTTCGCTGGTTTCGCTTGCATCGTTAATACCCGTACTGAATATCCTTTTCAAACAGTCGGAACCGGTTAATTCGCTTATGCCATGGGCGCTCGACACCAAAGTAGTTTTCAATAATATCAACTTCTACCTGAGCCAGGAGATTGCACGAAATGGTGAAATTCATACGCTGCTGATCATCTGTATTGGGATCGTCATTCTGTTTTTTTTCAAAAACTTTTTCCGTTACCTGGCTCTTTTTTATGTGGCTGTGCTCCGTAATGGCGTAGTGAAAGATCTTCGTAATGCGCTGTATCACAAGATACTGATATTGCCGCTTTCCTATTATTCCGATCAGCGCAAGGGGGATATCATGTCGCGCATCACCAACGATGTGCAGGAAGTGGAATGGTCGATATTATCGTCGCTCGAAATGCTGTTTCGCGATCCGATCACCATCGTCATATACCTGATCGCGATGTTTAAAATCAGTCCCGAACTTACGCTGTTTGTGCTGGTAGTGTTGCCCGTGGCCGGTTATCTTATCGGGCTGATCGGACGAAGCCTCAGAAGAACTTCACAAAAAGGCCAGAAAAAGATGGGTGAGTTGCTCTCGCTCATCGAGGAAACCATATCTGGGCTCAGGATTATTAAAGGTTTCAATGCCATTGACTATTCATACAGCAATTTCGATGAAAATAACCGGGGTTTCATGAGGCTGATGGTCAGGCTTTTCCGCAAACGCGACCTGGCGTCTCCCGTGAGTGAATTCCTGGGGATTGCAGTTACTGCACTGATACTCTGGTACGGAGGCAACCTTATACTGACCTCAGGCTCATCGCTTACGGCGCCGAAATTCATCCTTTACATTGGTATTTTCTCGCAGATCATTGTTCCCGCAAAAGCGCTTACAACAGCTTTTTATAACCTGGAAAAAGGCGCTGCATCGATCAGGCGAATTAACCAGGTGCTTGAAGCCGAAGAAGTTATCATTGAAAAACCGGATGCTTTGCCAATCGATGAGTTCCAGAGCAAACTCGAATACCGGAAAGTTTACTTCCGTTATGAGAAGGAATTTGTACTGAATGATATTAATCTTTCGATTGAAAAAGGCAGGATGATTGCCCTGGTCGGGCCGTCAGGAGGAGGGAAATCCACCATGGTTGACCTGCTGCCGCGTTTTTACGATGTGACCGAAGGCGGTATATTTGTCGACGGGATCGACATCCGCAACCTGAAAATCAATCATCTCCGCGGACTGATGGGCATTGTGAACCAGGAAACCATACTTTTCAACGGGACGATTGCAGAAAATATAGCCTTCGGAAAGAGCAATGCCGGCAGAGATGACATCATTCATGCGGCCAAGGTGGCAAACGCCCACGAGTTTGTTGAGAAGCTCGAGAATGGTTACGATACCAACATCGGCGACCGGGGTGTAAAACTTTCGGGCGGGCAGCGGCAGCGCATCAGTATAGCCCGTGCAGTGTTGAAAAACCCGCCAATACTCATTTTGGACGAAGCAACTTCAGCGCTTGACACAGAAAGCGAGCGACTGGTGCAGGAAGCTTTGCTGAACCTGATGAAGAACCGCACCTCGGTGGTTATAGCCCACAGGTTGTCAACAATTCAACATGCCGATGAAATCATTGTGATAAGTGAGGGCAAAATCATTGAACGGGGTACACACAATGAGCTACTGGCGGCCAGGGGCATGTACAACAAACTGTGCGAAATGCAATCGTTCAGCTAGGTAAGTAATTGAAAAACAGGTTTTAAACTATTCTGTAATTTTTGTATTCAAACAGCCTGTGACCGGTTACTTTCTCGAAATAATTCAATGCGGCATCTTTAAAACTATGCTTCTTTTTTGAGATATCAAGGTCAATTTTCCAGTCGGTATTTCTGATACGATCCGCCATTACAGCGGGATGTGTCCCTGTGAAATGCGCAAGTGAGTCAACATCCGTAAAATCAAAAAGATCCTCCTGTTTCACATTTTGCTTTATCCAGTTCTCGTCGTGCCAGAGCCTGTGAAAATCAAGAAGCTTGGTTTGCATGGTTTTAGGATTTTTCACCCAGCCGTAATGATAAACCGCTGCTTCTATTGGTTTTACCCGGAGTTTCTCCCCGCTCTTTCTGAAACCCTGCGCATCGCGGTAGGAGCGTATCGATTTATCGTTTCTCACAATCCTGATCTCATTGCGGTACCAGCGGCGCGAATTGCCGATATACCGATAGGTTCCGTAGAAATGGGTGTATTTAAAGAGCAGCCCTTCTACTTCTTTGTTATTTAGCCACTTAGCCATTGCCTCCCTGATCGCTTCATGGTATTTCTCATGTACCACTTCGTCGGCCTGGAGGTAAAAGGCCCAGTCGAAATCGCCTGGTATAAGGTCGAAGGCCTTGTTTGTTTCAACGGCCAGCACTTTTCCGCCTTCTTTGAGCGAATCGTCCCAAACGCTCTCTTCAATCCTAATTTTTGGTGAATCAATATTTCTGATCAACTCAAGGGTTCCATCCCCCGATTTCCCTGCCAGCACTAAAAATTCATCACAAACCGGCAATATTGACCGGATAGACTCAACCACAGGGTAATCGTATTTAACCGCATTTCTGATGATAGTGAATCCGCAGACTTTCATTTGACAAACAATTCAGGCATAATCGAATGTGCAAAATTGGTGACAAAAAGCTTATCATTTCATGCCGGATTCAAATAAGTAATCGCCCTTTGCTTTTCATCCTTACTTTTGCAGTTGACAAAACAGTTTGCGATGAAACTAAAGGAGCAAATAAAGCAACTGGCTTCAAAATACAGCGGTGAAATGATCGCGATCAGGCGCCACCTGCACATGTATCCCGAGCTATCAGAACAGGAGAAGAATACAGCAGCCTTTATCAGCGGAAAGCTTACGGAATGGGGCATTCCACTTACTGCAAACATTGGCGGCCATGGTATAGTAGCTGAAATCAAAGGTAAAAACCCTGAAAGCCGCACCATAGCATTGCGTGCCGATATGGATGCTCTGCCCATTGCTGAAATTAATGAAGTAACCTACAAATCGTGCAATGCAGGAGTGATGCACGCCTGTGGTCACGATGTGCACATGACCTGCCTGCTTGGCGCTATTCGTATTCTTGATGAACTGAAAAATAACTTTGAAGGAACCTTACGGTTGATTTTTCAGCCTTCGGAGGAGAAATTCCCCGGAGGGGCACTGGCAATGATCAATGATGGTGTACTTGAGAATCCCAGGCCTGAGAAAATTTTCGGACAGCATGTGCTTCCTACCCTGGAAGCAGGTAAAGTTGGTTTCAAAGCAGGGCGTTATATGGCTTCTACGGATGAAATTTACCTTACAGTGAAAGGCAAAGGCGGCCACGCAGCTACGCCAGAACTTAATACTGATACGGTACTCATCGCTTCTCATATAGTGGTTGCCTTACAGCAGGTAGTGAGTCGTTCGGCGCCTCCGGGAATTCCGACTGTACTATCTTTCGGGAAGTTTATTGCCAATGGCAGGACCAATATAATTCCCAACGAGGTTAAAATCGACGGCACATTCCGCACTTTCGATGAAAAATGGAGGGCACAGGCACATGAAAAAATTACAGCCCTGGCGCAAGGCCTTGCCCAAAGCATGGGTGGCGAGTGTGAGGTGTTCATCGATAAAGGGTATCCATTCCTGGTAAATGATGATGAACTGACTGCCAAATCAAAAAATCTTGCCATTGAATTTCTTGGATCAGAAAATGTAGTTGACCTTGAACAACGCATGACTGCCGAAGATTTTGCTTACTATTCCCACATTATCCCGGCTTGTTTCTATCGGCTTGGAGTGAAAAATCCTGAATGGCCGGAGATAAGGAATCTTCATACCTCGAATTTTGATGCTGATGAAAGCAGTATTGAAACCGGTATGGGTTTCATGGCATGGCTTGCTGTAAAGAGTGCATAGATTGGAATAGAACACGGATCACGCTGATTTGGCTGATTTTCGCGGATCAAATAATTCAATATTTCTTATAAAGTCTCCGGTACAATCGATAAATGTTATGATAGTTAATGGGAGCCATTACCGTACCATCTGGCTGGAAGGCAGCTCGGTTTTTATGATCGACCAGAATACGCTGCCGTTTGAGTTCAGGATTCATGAAGCCAAAACATGCAGTGAAACCTGTGATGCCATCCGGACCATGATCACTCGCGGTGCCGGGGCTATTGGCGCTGCAGCCGGATTTGCTATGGCTCAGGCATACCTTGAAAGCGAAGGCAACTCAAAATATGTAGATGAGGCAAAAATCGGGATCGAGTCTACCAGGCCTACAGCACATAATCTTTTCTATGCTGTTGAAAAGGTTTACGAAGCAGGAAAAACATCAGCCGAAATGGCTGTGAAAGAGGCGCAGAGGCTTGCAGATGAGAATGTTACGGATGCCGAATCAATAGCCGGGTATGGAAATGAGCTGATTAAAAATGGTTCCAGAATACTTACCCATTGTAATGCCGGCTGGCTTGGATTTGTGGATTGGGGAAGCGCTCTGGCTCCAGTTTATAAGGCGCATCGTGAAGGCAAAAATATCTTTGTTTACGCTGATGAGACCCGCCCGCGTAGCCAGGGCGCGCGGCTTACAGCCTGGGAACTTGTGAACGAAGGAGTTCCGCATTCCGTCGTACCTGACAATACCGGTGCTTACCTTATGTCGAAAGGCATGATTGATCTGATCATCGTGGGGGCCGACCGCATAGCAGCAAATGGTGATACAGCCAACAAAATTGGGACCTTCGAGAAGGCAATCGTAGCCAGGGAATTCGGAATTCCCTTTTACATAGCAGCGCCATTTTCAACCATTGATTTCGCAATAGCCGACGGCAGCCTGATTCCGATTGAAGAACGCAGCCAGGAGGAAGTTTTGTATAGTAACGGGCCGGATGAGCATGGAGTGATACACCGCATAAGGACAGCTGCGTTTGACACTTCTGCCCTGAATCCGGCTTTTGACGTTACGCCGGCAAAATATGTCACGGCGTTCATCACCGAGAAAGGCATAATTAAACCCGATACCGCTGATTTATTGAGATTTGCGACCAATCGTTAACTTCTTGCAAAACGTTCAGAAATTCCTTATCGTTTTTATCATTCTGATTAACTTTGTTGCATACTCATTAAGCAATTCTATGAAGTTCCTTCAAAACCTCCCCGGCTTTCTTTTTGCGCTGTCAGTCATTTTCATGACAGCTTGTTCCACAAAATCGGGTGAAGCACCAAAGATGGGGAGAAACAGTGACCAGAAACCTGTTACTGCCGATGCAATCGTTGTGACTCACAGCGCACTGGAGAATGATATAAAAACCAATGGAACCCTGATGCCGGCCGAAGAAGTGGAATTGCGAAGCGAAACACCCGGGCGCATTGTTAGCATTAATTTTCGTGAAGGAGCGCATGTAAGCAAAGGCGACCTGCTGGTAAAAATTGATGACCGTGAACTCCAGGCACAGTTGAAAAAGCTTCAACTGGATGAAAAACTTGCCATGGATGACGTTTCGAGAAAAGAGAAGCTTTTGGAAATAAATGCCGTGAGCCGCGAGGAATATGATAAAGCCGTTAATACGCTCCAAGTGACCAGGGCGAACATCGGCCTGGTTGAAACACAAATTTCAAAAACAGAGATCAGGGCGCCATTCAGCGGCATCGTAGGCTTGAGGCAAGTGAGCAACGGCGGTTATGTTTCGTCAGCTACCCTGGTTTCAAGCCTGCAGCAGGTTGATCCGGTGAAACTGGAATTTGCAGTGCCTGAAAAATACCGCGAAAAACTCAGGCCGGGAACACCTGTGAGCTTTTCAATTGACGGGGTAAATAAGGACTTCAGGGCCAGCGTCTATGCCATTGAGCCCTCAGCCGATCCGCTTACTCACAGCATAAAGCTTCGTGCTATGTGCCCGAATCCCGGTAACCAACTGGTGCCCGGCGCTTTCGCCCGCATTAACATTGAACTTGATAAGCTCACCAATGCGATCAGCGTGCCTGCCGAGGCTATTATCCCGGTAATCGACGGCCAGAAAGTGCTTGTCAGCAGGAATGGCAAAGTTGCTTCACAAAAGGTGGAAACAGGATTCCGCAGTGAAACCATGGTTCAGATCACAAAAGGATTAAATGACGGCGATACCGTTTTCATCAGTGGTTTGCTGGTTCTGAAAGACGACATGAAAGCAAATCCGAGAATTGTCAATCCATCCGGTGACGATACCGGCGGAGCTGAGTAATTATTCGATTATCAGGATGTTAAGATTCAAAAACTCATTATCTGCGTCATTTTGCCAATGAACACTCCTAGCCGAACCCAATTATGAATATTTCTTCACTCAGTATAAACCGCCCCGTTCTGGCCACAGTAGTATCTCTTTTCATTGTGCTGCTTGGAATAATCGGTTTCATCTTTCTCGGAGTACGCGAATACCCAAGTGTTGACCCGCCCGTAGTTTCGGTGAGCACTAACTACACCGGAGCCAATGCTGATGTGATTGAATCGCAGATAACTGAACCGCTGGAAGAATCAATCAACGGTATTGCAGGTATCAGGTCACTTACATCATCAAGCAGCGACGGTCGCAGCAACATCACCGTTGAGTTTGAACTTGGCGTGGATATGGAAGCTGCTGCCAACGATGTCCGCGACCGTGTTTCCAGGGTTATCAGAAGCCTTCCGTCGGATATAGACCCGCCGGTGATTGCTAAATCGGATGCCGATGCCAGCCCGATTCTCATTTACTCGGTACAGAGTGATGCCCGCGACCTGATGAGCCTGTCGGAAGTGGCCAACAATCTTTTTAAGGAAAGGCTTCAGACAGTAAACGGAGTGAGCGAAATCAGGATTTACGGTGAAAAGAGATATTCCATAAAACTGCTGCTCGATCCTGCAAAGCTTGCCGCTTATCATCTTGCTCCATCAGATGTTCGCACTGCCGTGACACGTGAGAATGTTGAACTGCCTACGGGCCGTATTGAGGGTTACAATACTGAACTCACGATAAGGACACAAGGCAGGCTTACAACGCCGGAGCAGCTCAACAATTTGATTATCAAAGAAGAAAATGGCGCGGTAATCCGCTTCAGCGATATTGGAATTGCCAGGCTCCTGCCTGAAAACGAACGGTCAATAATGCGCGGGAACAATGGCATACCTATGGTTGGC
>DAONEL010000030.1:0-24879 GCA_035403045.1 Bacteroidales bacterium | reverse complement strand
GTTCTTTTGCAGAGCCTGCCACAAGCATTTGCTGGCCCGGATGTGTCAAATATTTTATCTGAAACTGCAGTTTCATAGCACGATGTTTTTCAGGATTTGAAAGTAACGAAATTATGACAACGGCATAAATTTACTGCAAATAGTTGTGTTATTCCCTTAGCAAAAGGAATTCAGTGAGGCAAACAGGATCTCATAAAGAAGACAATACGGAGGCGACCTAACATTATTATGTACTTTTATGCTGGGAGTAAAGGTTGAAAAATGCATTTGTTAAACAAGAACAAGGTAAAATTTGTCAGGCTCACTGCCATTGATGAGGATATACTGCTTGAATATCTGAGTGATCTAAGCCCTGAAACGAAACACCGTTTTGGGCCTCATGGCTTCGATCGTGACAGTGTAAGGGCTGTGTTAGGAAACGAAAAGCTTTACATGGCATGTGCTGCAAAGGATACCGCTACGGGCAGATTGCTGGCGTATGCAATCATTAAGCATGGCTTTCTTGAGCATGACAGGCCACGACTTGAAACTTACGGGTTGGTGCTCAATGCCGGGCAGGACTGTACGTTTGCGCCATCAGTAGCCGATCAATGGCAGGGAAGGGGAATTGGCAGGCAGTTATTGAATTTTGTTCTGAATGAATTGAGCAGTGCTGGTTATTCACGGATAATACTCTGGGGCGGGGTTCAAGCCGGGAATGAAAGGGCTGTAAGGTTTTATTTCGGTAACGGGTTTAAAAAGGCAGGAGAATTTGAGTACTACGGGATGAATTATGATATGATTTTTGAAATTACCGACGGGATAAATAAAAAAGAGCTGCCATAAGCAGCTCTTTATTGCAAGTGACCCCATCGGGATTCGAACCCAAACCTTCAGAACCGGAATCTGAAATTCTATCCATTGAACTATGGGGCCGGATATCGGTGGCAAAAATACGAAATCCCTGCTGATTTATCCAACTCATTCAACAATAAGAAGCAATTGGCCGTGTTAAGATTCAATTAAGTGCAGCCGTCAGCAACCCATGCATAAAGTATTGTCGTATCTTTGCACTCCGAAAATTCAAAACATTCATTTAATACATACAAACCCATGTCAGAAAAGGTTTTTGATAAAGTTGCCCCCGGTGTTGTGACCGGTGATGGCGTTCAGGAAGTGTTCCGTATTGCCCGCGAAAACAATTTTGCCATACCGGCAGTCAATGTAGTAGGCACCGATTCAATCAATGCTGTGCTTGAAGCTGCCAAAGAAGTAAATTCGCCCGTCATTATCCAGTTTTCGAATGGCGGCGCCCATTTTGTGGCCGGTAAATTTCTCAGTAACGAAGGTGAAAAAGCAGCCGTAATTGGTGCTGTTTCAGGAGCCAAACATATACATATGGTGGCAAAAATGTACGGTGTTCCGGTTATAATCCACACCGACCATGCCGCTAAAAAACTTCTGCCCTGGATCGACGGATTGCTCGAAGCCGGTGAAAAACACTTTGCCGAATACGGAGTTCCCTTGTTCAGTTCACACATGCTCGACCTTTCCGAAGAACCGCTGAAGGAAAATATCGAAATATGTAAGAAATACCTCGCCCGCATGAGTAAAATAGGGATGACCCTTGAACTTGAACTGGGTGTTACCGGTGGTGAAGAAGACGGTGTTGACAATACCAATGTCGATAGTTCACGCCTTTACACACAGCCCGAGGATGTAGCTTATGCATTTGAAGAACTTTCGAAAATCAGCAATAAGTTTACCATTGCTGCCTCTTTTGGAAATGTTCATGGCGTTTACAAACCCGGCAATGTTAAGCTTCAGCCGGTTATTCTGCACAATTCGCAGGTTTACATTCAGAAGAAGTTTAACACGAAGGCCAACCCGGTGAATTTCGTATTTCATGGCGGTTCAGGCTCAAGCCGTGATGAAATCCGCGAAGCGATAAGCTATGGCGTTGTGAAGATGAATATCGACACTGATACACAGTGGGCTACCTGGAAGGGAATCCTTGATTTTTACAAAAAAAACGAAGGATACCTGCAGGGACAGATCGGCAATCCTGAAGGAGAAGACAAGCCCAATAAGAAATACTACGATCCGCGCAAATGGCTTAATGAAGCACAGAAAAGCATGGTGCTCAGGCTTAAGGAAGCCTTTGAAGACCTCAACTGCATAGGCAGGAATTAAGAGATCCAGAACCATTAAAAAAGCCCCGTTCAAGGGGCTTTTTTAATTAATGCGAGGCCATAATCAAGGTCTCTTTCGGATTGATACTCAGTACTGGAAACGGGGAGGCGTTCACCATCTGCTGTGCATAAGGCCCAATGAGGAGGTTATACATTTTGGTCTCCTGTTCGGTCATGATACTGATGAGGTTGGCTTTGACTTTCTGAGCATATTCTATTGTCGAAACAGTAAGGTTATCAGCATGTACTGAATCCACAACGTACTGAATTTCTTCATCCTCAAGATAGTCAGCTACCTGTTCGGCATATTCGTCCACCGTGTGTTGTATAGCTTTCACATTACTGGAATACAGCTTCAGCACATGTATTTCAGCATCGAAAAGTTTGGCCAGATAGGCTGTAAAAGGCACTTTCTGGCGCGTATCCAGGGTTGAATCGAGCGGCATTACAATGCGATCGAGATCGTGTTTGATACTGATGCCCGACCGCAAGGTTATAACCGGGCAGTGTGATACCGAGATCAGCCTGTTAGCATTGCTCCCGATCCAGAATTGCTCGAATCCCGATGCACCGTGTGTTCCCATAACAATACAAATACTATCCATCTCCTTGGCTTCATCAAGGAGCTCACGGTAAACCTTTCCTTCGCGGATCACATAGTCGATCTCATTCTCAGGAAGGCGTGGTTTGTACTTCTCAATCAGCTTTGTAAATTGTCCTTTGATCTGGTCGATCAGGTCAGACGAAGTGTCGGAATAAATTGTGGTCTTTGTTACACTTGGGTTGTTCACCCAGACCATATGAAGGTCAAGTAGTCCGCGGTTAGCAATCGAAACGGCATGTTCAAGCGCGTTAATCGAGCAATCGGAGAAGTCAATGGCAGCAATAATATTACTCATATGATGACATATTATATGTTTATGCTAAAAGAACAATGCTAAAATTAATGAATTATTTACAAAAAAGCAAGTGCTTGCATCCAGTGCATAATGAATATTTATATTTATCGTAATAATCAGTCAATCAATAGCTTGTAAAAGGAAATGACAAAAAACACCTTAGTCCATTTCACTGAAAAGTATTTTATCTCTCACCACAAACGCGTTAGGATAATCAGACTGGATGCTTTTTTGAAAGCCGATGGCTTCACTTTTTGTTCTGAAATTGCCCGCCCTGATCCTGTAATTAGGCTGTTTAAAGGATAAATATGCCTTTACATTAGGATATTTTTCCTGGAAAGCTGTCAGAGCCTCTGTCGCCCTGTATTTACTGTTATTACCCGAATCAAAGAAAATCTGTAATCTGTAACCGTCGAATGATGGATCACGCCGGTTTACTTCCTTGTATTTTTCAGTTAATGAGGTGAGTCGGTTGTCCTGAATTACCGTAATTTTCCCCGCTTTGTGATCTGCATTCTGCGCAAATGAAAAGTTTACCAATAATAATACAATGGCAAGAACAGAAAAAAAAGTCTTATTCATGGCAGATTAAAGTACGAAGTGCTCGATTGGGTGGTGACTCAGAATGGGTATCGCAGAAAAATTGATCAGTTGCTGCGAAAATTTATCCAGTTGCAATGAACTTGCTTCGATATCTCCATCAGTCATTATTGATATAAGGTCGGCATCCACCATTCGTGCCTGTTCAATAATACTTAATGCTTTGTTGTCGGTATTTTGAACATTGGTAGTAAAACTAATGTTGCGGTCGCTGAAATACTTTTCCACTTTGTGTACCGCATTATCAATGACCCGCTGAATTGTTTTCAGTTTACTTGTGTTTAACGCAAGAATGTTTACTTCAGCGCCGAAAGTCTTCGCCAGTAAAGTTGTATGCGGGACTTTATGAAGTGTTACAGCAGTATGATCAACAGGCAGGACTATTTTGTGTAAAGGACGATTAATGTCGTAACTGGTGCGTATTGTGATGGCGGGACAGGGCGTGCTCGTAACGATGCGGAGAGCATTGCTGCCAACCCAGAATTCCTCAAACCCTGTAACACCATGAGTGCCTGTAACCAAAAGGTCAGCATTTGAGAGTTTCGCCTGGAGTGCCAGTTCCTGGTAAACCTTACCTTTGCGAAGCTTGTAAGCCAATTTGCTATAACGAAGTTTATACTTATTAGCCTCGATAAGTTCTTCCATATTTTTCCTGGCTTCTTCCCGAAGTTCGGAGGATTCGTTCTGCAAAGGCATCAGGGTAACACTTTGGCTATCAACCCAAACCATAGTGATGTTGCATTTGCAGGTATTTGCCAGGTTTATGGCGTAATCAAGCGCATGCAACGACCCCTTTGAAAAATCAATGGCTACCACTATCTCTTTCATCATGCTTGGAATTGGTTAGTCATGGTAAAAGTATGAATATTTTTAATGTTAAGCTAAGATACGGTTATTTTATGGAAGATATTCATATCTGTCTACATTCGCCGGAATTGTTAACTTTGCGCATCATCATCCTATTAGCATATGTCGCTGAACCAAAACCTGGATGCCACCGGAGAGTCACTTTCACCTGCTGAACGCGAAATAGAAAAGGCGCTTAGGCCGCTTGATTTCAGCAGTTTTGCCGGACAACCGGGGGTGGTGAGCAACCTCAGGATTTTTGTTGCTGCTGCAAGGCAGCGCAGCGAACCGCTCGACCATGTGCTGCTTCATGGCCCTCCGGGGTTGGGGAAAACCACGCTTTCATACATTATTGCCAACGAACTGGGGGTTGGAATAAAAATTACTTCGGGCCCGGTGCTTGATAAACCAGGTGACCTTGCCGGTTTGCTTACCGGGCTGGAGCCTCATGATGTGCTGTTTATCGACGAAATCCACAGGCTTAGTCCGGTTGTTGAGGAGTACCTCTATTCAGCCATGGAGGATTTCAGGATCGATATTATGATTGAAACAGGTCCGAATGCAAGAAGTGTCCAGATAAAACTCAATCCATTCACCCTTATAGGAGCCACCACCCGGTCGGGATTGCTTACCGCGCCGCTTCGTTCGAGGTTTGGTATCAATTCGAGGCTGCAATATTACGATGCCGAAACATTGAAGCATATTATCATCAGGTCAGCCGGTATTTTAAGAGTGCCTATCAAGGATGATGCCGCTTACGAACTGGCAAGACGCAGCCGCGGAACACCCCGTATCGCCAACCTGCTGTTGCGAAGAGTGCGCGATTTTGCCCAGATTAAGGGCAGCGGGACAATCGACCTGGAAATTTCGCAGTTTGCCCTCAATGCACTGCTGGTTGATAAAAACGGCCTCGATGAGATGGATAACCGCATTTTGGTCACCATTATTGAAAAGTTCAAAGGAGGCCCGGTGGGATTGACAACCATTGCTACTGCCGTGGGTGAAGACGCCGGAACCATTGAGGAAGTGTATGAACCTTTCCTCATTCAGGAAGGGTATCTTATGCGTACACCGCGCGGAAGAGAGGTTACCGAAAAAGCGTATATTCATTCAGGGAAAATAAGAACCCAGGCCAACGGGACACTTTTCTGAGACTTTACAGTTCAGGATTTAACTAATCAGCCGGTTCAATGCAGCCACACGACCTTTCTGTCATCATAAAAGAAACCGCTGCTTCATTAGGTTTTTTTGATTGCGGAATCGCCAGGGCTGAACCACTCCTGCAGGATGCAGAGCGCCTAAAACAATGGCTGGCCGGTGGTTTTCATGCCGGCATGAGTTACATGGAGCGCAACCGGGACAAACGCACTGATCCCCGGCTGCTTGTGGAAGGAGCAAAATCAGTCATAGTGCTGCTTTACAATTATTTTCCCGGAAAGGCAAGTGTTTCCGGCGGCCTGAACATCTCAAAATACGCTTACGGGGCAGATTATCACGATGTTATCAGGAGCAAACTCAATGCTTTTTGTGATGAGTTGAGGATGTTGGATGACAATGTAATAGCGAGAGGATTCGTTGATTCGGCACCTGTTCTCGAAAGAGCCTTGGCTACCAGGGCCGGTCTGGGATGGATAGGTAAAAACAGTTTGCTGATAACCAGAAGGCAAGGATCATTCTTTTTCCTGGCCGAAATACTCACCAGTCTCGAACCTGAGTATGACGAACCTTTTGGCGGCAATTACTGCGGCGACTGCTCCAGATGTATTGATGCCTGTCCGGCGCAAGCCATCACAGCGCCCGGAGTGATTGATTCCAGGAATTGTATTTCTTACCTGACAATCGAGAATAAGGGAGATATTTCCGGGAGCTTTAAAGGTAAATTTGAAAACTGGATTTTCGGCTGCGATATTTGCCAGGATGTTTGCCCGTGGAACCGGTTCTCTTTGATACATTCTGAACCGGAATTCATTCCTGAAGAAGAGCTCGTCAATATGAATATTGAAGATTGGCAGCATCTCGATGAATTAAAATTTCACCGGCTGTTTAAACATTCGGCCATTAAACGGACCAAGTTCTCAGGTTTGAAGAGAAATATAGATTTTGTATTAAACACTGACAATAAATAAGTTACGCAGCCTGGATAAAAACCGGTAGTCTAATTTACTTGAAGTACTGGCATTAAACTGCAAAAAAAACATATCAAAAGAATCTTACAATGAGCAAACAGGTTAAGTCAATTGTGCCGGCTATCGACATCAGGTCGGAAATTGGTGAACTGAAAGGTGTTGTGCTTCATACCCCCGGTAATGAAGTGGAAAACATGACACCCGACAACACCCGGAAAGCGCTTTACAGCGATATTCTCAACCTCTCGGTAGCTCTGAAGGAGTACAACCAGTTCAAGGGATTTCTTTCCAAAGTCACAACTACCTATGAAGTACGGGACCTGCTGAAGGATGTTCTGGCCGATGATGACAACCGAAAGGCGTTGATTAGCAGGCTTATAAAAAGGGAGAAAGTGTCAGAAGACGTGAAAGAAATTCTTCTTGCGATGAAACCTGCCAAACTTGTGGCAGCCTTACTCGAAGGTGTGGAGATGCCGAAGGACAACCTTACGAGGTTCATGAGCAAGGATCGTTTTATCCTTGAGCCGCTGCACAATTTCTTTTTCACCCGCGATGCCTCCATAGCCCTGGGCAACAAGGTCTTGATAAGCAGTATGGCCAGCCAGGTGCGCGTACGCGAATCGCTGATCATGGATACCATTTTTACAAATCATCCTTCGTTTAATACTAAAACGATTCACCCGGAGGAGAGTCGCCATTACTGCCCTGAGTTCAGTTTTGAAGGCGGCGATATACTTGTTGCCCGTGAAGATGTGCTGCTGATAGGTACCGGGCCCAGAACTACCAGCCACGGCATCGACTTTATCATTGATTATTTCAGGCAACGGAAAAGCAGGCAGCACATCATTGTCCAGGAACTCCCGCATAAGCCGGAGTCGTTTATCCATCTTGACATGGTTTTCACTTTGTTAGATCACGATAAGTGCATGGTATATGAGCCGCTCATCCTGCACCCGAGCCGTTATCTTACGATTCATATTGAGCTGGATAACGGGAAAGTTAAATCCATAGCCGAGAAACCCAACATTCCGGCAGTGCTCAGGGAATTGGGAATGGATATGGAACTGCTCTATTGCGGAGGCCATCGCGACAGGGTTTTGCAGGAGCGCGAACAATGGCACAGCGGTGCGAACTTTTTTGCCGTTGGCCCCGGGAAAGTGATGGGCTATGGCCGCAATGTTCATACCATTGAAGAACTCAGCAATCATGGTTTTGCAGTTGTAAAAGCCAACGATGTGATCAACTCAAAGGTGGATATTTCGCAATATCAGAAGTATGTCGTAACCATCGATGGCTCGGAGCTGTCGCGCGGCGGCGGAGGTTGCCGCTGCATGACCATGCCGGTAAAAAGAGGGCTGATTAGCTGATGATGGCTGTCAGTCCGGAAGAATTCTCTATTCTCCCCACCTGTAGTCATCGGTTTTGAAACCTGCCAGTGATAATGCTCTGCCTGTTACAGTGGAAGCCAATTCCTCAAAGGTTGAAGGTTTACTGTAAAACGAGGGCGTTGCCGGGCATATGATACCACCTGCTTCGGTTACGGTTTTCATGTTATTGACATGGATGAGGCTGTAAGGTGTTTCGCGGATGACCAGGACCAGTTTTTTTCTTTCTTTGAGCATAACATCTGCCGCGCGGGTCATCAGGTCGTTTGATACACCGGCAGCTATCCGGCCGAGTGTTCCCATACTGCACGGGCATATGATCATGGCATCGTAACCGGCAGATCCTGAGGCAAAAGGAGCATAAAAATCCTGAATGTCGTAAACCCGGTAGGGCAGATTTTCATATTCTTTGTTTCCCAATTCATATTGCCAGACCTGTTTAGCATTTTCCGAAAACAAAATGCCGCATTCATCCACCTGGGATTTTAATCCGGCAAGACTGTCAATCAGTACTTTAGCGTAAATTGCCCCGCTGGCACCCGTTACCCCGATCACTATTTTCATAAAATGGTTCTTCTGTGCACTAAGAACAACAAATGCTGTTTAAAGTTTGTAAGCCAGGCTCAGAACCAGGCAGTCGTTAAACTGGCCGTATTCGAACAGTCGCCACACATTTCCGTTTGAAGGCTGTGTGCGTATTGACTGTAACGAATTGTCGGTGCGGAAATGGGCTATAAACCTGTCGGAAACAGGGTAGGCAATACCCAGCGTAATATTACTGTTGAAAAGCCTGAAGGGGTTGTCTCCAACAGTTTGATAATCACGCTCTTCGAAATGGTGAAGTAAAAACGAGAATGCCGGCCCGCCTTCGATGATCAAACCGCTGCGCAGTTTATACTGGTAGAGAAGGGTCAGTTCAACATAACCCAGGCGCATAATATAATAGGTAGGGTCGGTACTTTTGGGATCAGGGTTTCTGCGGCTGCCTTTCTGGATGTAATCAAGCTGCATCTGCCAGGCAGTCCGTTCTTTTACAGGCAGATTCACCCAGCCGCCGGCATAAATACCGGCTTTGTCGAAGCCGCTGTATGTATCACCGGCAACCTGGCTCCCTACCACACCGGCCGCAATACCACCGCTGAATTGCTGCGCTTTTACAAATGAAATGGATATTATAAAAACAATGATTATCAGCGCAAACCTATGCTGTTTCATGACCGGCACTTTTTTACCAATAATGTAAAAGTAGCAAAGTTCCTATTTGTGGAAACACTGTGTGGTCAGAAATATATTGGGGTATTATTTTTGAGGAGCTATTCTTTGCATGGCTCGCCAAGCGGGTCTTCAACTTCACCAAACCAAACCGTAGCATAGTTTTCGCTGATGCCAATGCCAATGGCTTCCCATTGGATGTCCTTCCACACGCCTTTGTTGATAATTACCTCGTTGTGACTGTGGCTTTTTTTCCAGCCGTCGAGTATGTCTTTTGCCATGGCCCCGGGTGAAGGATACTTGTATGAAGTGAAAAAGGCAATTTCATAACCGTTGGCAGGATAATTGGTCAGTTCGCGCGGTTTGTCCCACATGCACCTGGCTTTTTTATGATCGTCGGTGTAGCAACAGGGTGTCCATTTGCCCCCGGCAGACCAGCTGTGCATATTACACCTGCTGCCTTGTTTATAGTTTTCCGAAAGATCATAAGCATGAATACGGGCAACGTAACTTAGTGACCTGGATATAGTTACGGGTTTCAGCCGGTTTTGCTGCCTGTACTCATTGATCAGCTTCAGCAGAATTTGTTCGGTATCGGAAAGGCAGATATTTTCGAATGTTGCCTCCCTGGCCGGCGGCTGCGAAAAAGCAACAACCGGAATGATAAAAAGTATGAGAAAAGCAATACAACGATTCATGCCGGGTGATTTACAGCATAACTCTCCGGTAACCGAAAAATTGCACGAAAACCCCGGGAAAAGTAACTGTTCTTATTCTTTTCCGCTGCCGTAATGCTTCTCTTTGATTTTCTTACCGTTACTGAAAGTTCCTTTATAAACCACTTTCCCGTCAGGGTCCCAGTAAATCCAGGTTCCATGCTTTTGCTGATTCAGGTAAGTACCTTGTCCCTGCTTGCGTCCATTGGCATAATAACTCACCCAATCGCCATCGGGATGGCCGGTAACATAGTTTTCCTCCTTGATTTTAAGGCCATTCTCATCAAGATAAACAAAGAAGCCATTGCGTTCACCACTTTTATAACTGCCTTTTTCCTTCAGGCTGCCATCGTAGTAATACTCGGTTGAAAGGCCATCCTTGGCTCCGTTCAGGTAGTTGATTTCCAGTTTTTTATGTCCGTTATCCCACCACGATTGGTACATTCCCTGGAGGGCACCTTTCTCGTAAACTGCGATGTACTGAGGCTTTCCATTCTCAAACCATCCACGCCAGGTACCAGTCATCACACCGTTGTCGTAATTGCCGGAATCTTTCACCTGCCCATTTTCAAACCAGCTCATCCAAAGCCCGGTTTCCTTATCCGAACTATAAGCTCCCGTATGATGAAACTTTCCGTCTTCATAATAAAATTTCCAGGTGCCATCTTTCAATGAGTTGATATAATTCCCTGTTTTCCAGAGGCCTCCTGATTCATAGTAATAGTCCCATTTCCCCTCCTGCTTACCGTTATTGAAATTGCCACGGCTGCCAACGCTACCACCCGGATGGAAAAATGTCCAGGTACTGTCGTGAACTCCGTCAATAAGTTTGCCGTTCATATCAGGCTTGCCGGCCTCAGTCCACCATTGGGCAAAGCCATTTAACTGGCCGTTATGGTACGAGGCTTCCGATTGTTTTTTGCCGTTGGTGAACCATGTAACAGCTTTGCCTTCTTTAGTGCCGTTTACATAGCTGACTTCGGCAACTTTAAGCCCTTTTTCGTTGAATTCGTACCAAATGCCGCTCTTAACACCGTTCACAAGATTGCCTTCAGCTTTCCTGGTACCATCGGGATAGGTTTCGGTTGAGAGCTGGGCATATGATATGCCGGCAATAAGCTGAAAGAAGCAAAGAAATACTGCTAACCTTTTCATTTTCAATTTGATTGTAAAGGCAGTGAATGTTGTTTAACTGGAATGAAGATGCTTTTTAGTGTTTGCGTTCGGTTGTAAAAATGACCAGTTGCTCCAGGGCATGTCGCGAGGGACTTTCGGGGAACGAGAGGAGCAGGTCAAGGGCTTTCTGGCGGTACTCAATCATTTTGCCTGTAGCGTATTCAATGCCGCCGCTTTCGTTCACTTTCCTGATGAGCTCGGCCACTTTTGCGGGTTCGTCGTTATGATTTTTAACGATGTTTTTCGCCTTTCGTTTTTCGTCCCACGAAGCATTGTTCAGCATGTATATCAGCGGCAACGTCATCTTTTTTTCCTTGATGTCGATGCCATGAGGCTTACCGGTATTCAGGTTCTTTTCATAGTCAAACAGGTCGTCTTTGATCTGGAAAGCTATGCCCACATATTCTCCGAACTGATGCATTTTAGCCAGTGTTTCCTTGTCGGCTTTGACTGATTCGGCACCGGCAGCGCAGCATGACGCTATGAGGGAAGCGGTTTTTTTCCTGATGATCTCGAAATAAATTAGCTCTTCAATATCGAGATGACGTGCTTTTTCAATTTGCAGCAGTTCGCCTTCACTCATCTCACGCGTAGCATTCGAAACAATTTTAAGTAATTGAAATTCATCGTTTTCGAGGGCCAGCAACAAGCCTTTCGACAGCAGGAAATCACCGATAAGTACAGCTATTTTGTTTTTCCACAATGCGTTGAGCGAAAAGAAGCCCCGGCGTTCGTTTGAATCATCTACAACATCGTCGTGGATAAGTGTGGCAGTATGTAACAGTTCGATCAGGGATGCGGCGTGATAGGTGCTTTGGTTTACTTCACCGCAAACCTGTGCTGAAAGGAATACAAACATTGGCCGCATTTGCTTTCCCTTTCGCTTGATGATGTATCGGGTAATGGTATTGATAAGCGGTACAGGGCTTTTCATCGAACCGCGGAAATGCTTTTCAAATTCATCAATGTGCTGTGCAATGGGGGATTTTATCTCGTCGAGAGTAATCATTCAGGAGTTAATTGATGCGTAAAAGTAACGATTATTTCATTCGCGGTATTATAGCAAATCTGCGGTCAGCAGGCAAAGTACTGACGAATAACAGCAATTCAGCATGAATGTTTCATTGCGCGGATAATAACTGATTTCGAAGAAAAGTACCTTTGCTAAAAAATTATACTATGTCGGGGTTCCTGTTTGACGAGATCGTTTTTGGCCCGGTTAAAAGCCGCAGGTTTGGCATTTCACTGGGCATCAATCTGTTGCCACTTGATTCAAAGCTTTGTTCTTATGATTGTATTTACTGTGAATGTGGCCTTACCGGGCATAAAGCAGGGCATAAGCCAAGGCTTTTCGCGGCTGCTGAAATAAAAAATTCTTTACAGCAGCGTTTTAAGGCGCTCGCGGAGGAGTTGCTGGCTCCCGATAATATCACTTTCGCAGGAAACGGAGAACCGACACTGCATCCGGAGTTTGCCACGATAATTGATGATACGATCGCGCTGCGTAACTGCTATTTTCCAAAGGCAAAGATCACCGTGCTGTCGAATGCAACCATGCTTAACCGCCCGGCAGTTGTTGAAGCCCTCAAAAAGATCGATAATAATGTGCTGAAACTTGACGCCGGAACCAACGAAACTTTCAGGGCGATCAACAGGCCGTTAAGCCCTGTCACTCTTGAAGATGTGGTGAAACGGCTGATGGGCTTCGGGGGTGATCTCACCATTCAGACGCTATTTCTTCGCGGATCAATAGGGGATAAGCGCATTGATAACACCACCGATAAGGAAGTGAACCTGTGGCTTGAACACCTTAGCCGTATCAGGCCGGCACTGGTAATGCTCTATCCCATCGACCGCCGCACGCCTTTTGCCACACTGGAGAAAGTGAGTGAAAATGAATTGAAGGTGCTTGCTGAAAAGGTTGAAGCCATTGGCCTGAAAGCAGAAGTCTTTTATTGAAAATTCCCGGACTCTAGCCGGATTATTTACATGTAATAATTTATACAGATTGAAGGTTGCCAAATCTTCATTAACTTTACACAAACGTTGTGAACATGCTGGAGTATGAGCCAAAAATACTCATTGCTTTTGCCGAGACACTAAGCGGTAATACAGAGATTTTCAACTGGTTAATGAAGAATGGTTACCCGGAGCTGGGGGCATTATCTGCCGCGTTGCGTGGCAGTGTTGAAGCCGGTGACTGGCTTCTGAAAAACGGTTTTCCGCAATTGGCAGCCCTTGATCAGGCTATCGATGGGAAGGCTGAGGCCTATTTATGGCTCAAACGCAACGATTACAACCTGCTCTGCATGTTTTGCGATGCCTGTAATAACAATCCGGAAGCCTTGCGCTGGCTGGCTGTGAATGACCTCAAGATATTTATCATTATTGCAGAAAAATTCAGGGCTTACAGGGACAATCAATATTACGATTACCATAAAATGCACTTCTGAAAAAATGAAAGTTGTATACATTTAACCCAAACAAATACATATGGAAAGTATTAAAGGAACCCAGACAGAAAAAAACCTGCTGAAATCGTTTGCAGGTGAATCGCAGGCACGTAACCGCTACATGTTTTTTGCCAAAAAGGCACGTGAAGAAGGGTATGAGCAAATTGCCGCTTTGTTTGAAGAAACAGCCCGGCAGGAAGAAACACATGCCAAAACATTTTTCAAGTTTATGGAAGGAGGTGTGGTTGAGATTACCGCGACCTATCCGGCAGGTGTCATCGGCACAACAGCCGAGAATCTGAAAGCAGCGGCCGAAGGCGAAAACGAAGAGTGGACAATTTTGTACAAGGAATTTGCCGAGATTGCTGAAAAAGAAGGATTTAAGAAAATAGCCGTTGCTTACAGACTGATCGCTTCGGTTGAGAAAGAGCATGAAGAACGCTACCTCAAATTGTTGAAGAATATTGAAGAAGGCAAAGTATTTGAGAGTGAGGAAGAAACGGTTTGGGTTTGCCGCAAATGCGGATACCGTCATAAAGGTAAAAAAGCCCTCAAAAACTGTCCCTGCTGCGAACACCCACAGGCTTATTTCGAACGGGAAGCCAAAAACTTCTGATCAGATATCAGTGTTTCCTGAAATTAAATGATCAAAAACAGCCACCTTACGGGCGGCTGTTTTGATTTCAGAACATCTGTAGAAAAAAGAAGCCCCGGAACCTCACAGAACCGGGGCATTAAGCAGAATTAAAGCAGAAAATTTATGAGCATTTCGAGTAGTCGCAATGTTTGCAGTACACGCATCCTTCCTTACGGTAAAGGGCATCAGTTTGTCCGCACTTAGGGCATGCTTCACCGGTTTGGCGCTCTTCCTTTATGTATCTTGAGAGTGTTCGCACCACGCCGTTTTTCCAGGTTGTGATATAATCCTTGTCAAAAGTGAGGTTTTCAACGAGGCTCACCACATAGGGCAGGGGCATGCCATGACGCAGGATGCCGGAGATAAGTTTGGCGTAATTCCAGTATTCTTTCTCAAATGTACGTGAAAGGCCTTCATAGGTGACTTTATAACCCTGTCTGTCAACATACTGGAAATTGTAAAGTGTCGGTTCACCGGTTTCTTTATGACGGATTACCCATCCTTTTTCTACCCAGTCGGGGAGGAAGAAGTCATCACTTTTCCCGGTAAATATTTCGTAAGGTTTGTTGTCGAGCAACCCGACAACGGCGATCCATCTTTCACTTTCGTTGGTAAACCTTACCACATCGGCTTCGAGCTTCTTGGGGCGGGGCGGAGCCTTTGTCTCCTTGAACACAACGGTTTCTTCCTTGTCCTTTTTGGGTTCGTTACTCACAAGCACTCCTGAGCGTGAACCTTCGCGGTAAATAGTCATTCCTTTGCAGCCGCTTTCCCAGGCAGTCTGATATACTTCGCTTACAAGCTCTTCAGTGGCCTCTTTTGGCAGGTTAACGGTAACACTGATGCTATGATCAACATATTTCTGTATAGCTCCCTGCATTTTTACCTTGGCTACCCAGTCGATATCGTTCGACGTGGCTTTAAAGTATGGCGATTTTTCTATCAGGGCATTCAGTTCCGATTCGGGCAGATGGTTGGCTTTTTCAACATCATAACCGTTAACTCGCATCCATTCAAGGAATTTGGGATGGAAAACATTGTATTCTTCCCATGAATCGCCCAATTCATCTACAAATGTTACGGTCACATTTTTGTCGTTGGGATTTACTTTCCGGCGGCGTTTGTAGCTGACCATAAACACCGGTTCAATCCCCGAAGTGGTTTGGCTGCAAATACTCACGCTGCCTGTGGGGGCAATGGTAAGCATGCTGATGTTGCGACGGCCATGTATTTTCATCTTTTCGTAAACTTCCGGTGCAGCTTCGCGTATCCGGTTCACGAAGGGATTGTTCTTTTCGCGTTCGATGTCAAAAATAGGAAAAGCGCCACGTTCGGCGGCCAGGTCAACGGAGGATCCGTAAGCCTCGAGAGCAAGTATTTTATGCACTTCAACACTGAAGTTGGTGGCATCGTCGGTGCCATAGCGGTAACCAAGGGCTGCGAGCATGTCGCCTTCGGCTGTTATGCCAATGCCGGTACGCCGGCCCTGTATCGTTTTCGTCCTTATCTTTTCCCAGAGCATGCGTTCGGTACGCTTGGTTTCCTCATCTTCAGGATCTGACTGTATTTTCGCCAGTATGCCGTCGATTTTTTCCATCTCCAGGTCGATGATATCATCCATGATCCGCAATGCATAACGGGCGTGTTTTGCGAACAATGGTGCATTGAATGTTGCATCGGGAGTAAAAGGATTCTCAACGTAACTGTAAAGGTTGATTGCCAGCAGGCGGCAACTGTCGTAAGGGCAAAGTGGAATTTCGCCGCAGGGATTGGTCGAAAGAGTTTTAAAACCGAGATCGGCATAGCAATCAGGTACCGATTCGCGCAGTATTGTGTCCCAGAAAAGCACCCCGGGCTCGGCCGATTGCCAGGCATTGTGAATGATTTTGTTCCACAGGTGGCTGGCTTCTATTTCCTTTGTGAATGAGGGATCATTAGAGCCTATCGGGTATTTCTGAGTGTATTTGGTGCCTGATTTCACGGCATGCATGAAACCGTCATCAAGTTTTACCGAAACATTGGCTCCAGTAACTTTGCCCTGTTCCATTTTGGCGTTGATAAAACTCTCTGAATCAGGGTGCTGTATCGAAATTGAAAGCATCAGCGCGCCACGCCGTCCATCCTGAGCCACTTCGCGGGTTGAGTTTGAATAGCGCTCCATGAAAGGTACGATACCTGTTGAGGTGAGGGCGCTGTTTTTTACATCGCTGCCACATGGACGGATGTGCGAAAGGTCGTGACCTACGCCGCCGCGCCTTTTCATCAGTTGAACCTGTTCCTGGTCAACTTTGAGAATGCCGCCGTACGAATCCTGGTTCTCGTCGCTGCCAATAACAAAACAGTTTGAGAGGGAAGATATCTGGAAATCATTGCCTATTCCGGCCATCGGGCTTCCCTGGGGAATGATATAACGAAAATCGCGAAAGAGCTCAAACAGTTCCTTTTCGCTCATTGGATTTGCATATTTTTTCTCGATACGTGCTACTTCCGAAGCCAGGCGCCTGTGCATGTCGTCGGGTGTGAGCTCATATATATTGCCCTTGCTGTCCTTCAGGGCATATTTATTCATCCATACATTAGCAGCAAGTATGTCGCCTTTAAAGTAGACGGTAGCTGCCTCCATTACTTCTTCGTGATTGTATGTTGTCAGTTTTTTGTTTGGTGGTGAAACGGGTAATTCCTGCATCTTGGTTTCTACTTCGGGGTGATAAATTTCATTTATAGGCTGTACCGGAGCCGGCTCAGGTTCATTGGTCATATCGGGGCGGTTGCGGTTCTTCAATACCTCGTTATAAAACGTTTTTGAAGCGGTTTTTTCGTTCCGGGTCTCAATACTTGAAAAGAGGTCTGCGTCCATGATTACGTCGCTTGACAGGTTTTTTAGCTAGTGCAGAATACAAATAATTGATTAACAATGAGGTGAGAGATAATCTTCTCACCTCAAACAGCCTGACCAATTTACAACAAGCGTTAAATGATCACCAAAAGCAGTTATTAACAATATTTTAAAACGAATAATTAATCGCCTGATATTCAATGAAAAAGCATCTTAGTAAGTAACGAAACCCTTGGTAATCGCGGGTTTTAAAATGCCCGCCAATCAAGGGTTACGATAATATGAAATTCGTTATAAAGAATCAAGGAATTTGAGCATAAGATCCTTTTTCAGATCAATGCTTATCCGCTGACATGCCGGTACTTGTTTGTTATTGCCTGGTGCAGGTGGTATCGGGATGATAAAAACTTCACTTTCCAGGTTTATCATCTTTCTTCCAAATGAGTTTGGTCCCGAATCCAAGCATATTATGCGTCATTTTGATGAAGTCAGGTTCTATGCACCATAGAATCAACTCTTTAAAGCCGGCATAGGGAAATTTTCCAAGGTAAAGTCTCCTGGCTTTCGTGTACAACTCTCCTTGTAATTTTGCACTATTGCCTGTGAATTGAATTCCCTGGATTTTGCCGATCATTTTTGTTTCGAGAGCGATTGCACCGGCTACTTTGCTTTGTTTCTCCATTTCAGCCACATGCCGCGTGCCTTCGTCGGATGTAAAGATGAACAGGTTCGCAGCCTTATCGTAAACATAGAAACAGGTGCATGTATAAGGCTCATTATTATGAGCAGTGGAGAGGGTAAAAATGTGGTGTTTGTTGATGAATGATATAATCCGGCCATCAATATTTTCAGCAGGCATAGTGGTTTGAAGGTTTTTGGGAATAAGGTCGGTTGAATTTCGATGGTCGAAAATCAGCTTTTGAAGAACATTTTTAATGCGATGGCAATGATTGTTACCGCAAAAATCTTACGCAAAAGGTCAGTAGAAATATTGAGCGCAATTTTTGACCCGAAATAACCTCCGGCGGTGAATGCCAGTGCAATGATGAGCGCATAACGCCAGTCGATATGCCCGGCTTTGTAATAATTTATAGCGGCAAATATTCCAATGGGCGGCAACATGACAGCGAGACTGGTGCCCTGTGCCTGTAGCTGGGTCATTCCAAGGAAGTAAATCATGGCCGGGATCATGATAACACCGCCTCCAAGGCCAACCATTCCGCCAAAAATGCCTGCTCCCAGACCAATAAGTACCAGGATGAGTACAACTTCAATGCTCATTTTCATAAGGTTTTTATACTTTAATGCTTAGCTCGTGGTAAACAATGGCTTTGCTAAAGCCCTCGCTGGTAATAAGTTATCAGGGGTTAAAAGTCGAGGCTGAATGACAGGTAGAAAATCTGGTCCTGGCGGGTGCGGTCTTCAATACCCCAGGCCCAGTCGGCGCGGATGAAATAGCCGAACAGCCTGCTGCGCAACCCGACTCCGTAGCCTGCAACGAAAGGATCTTTTTGCACCTGAACAGTTACAAGCATGGGATACTGGTAAATGGTACGCGTAAAGTATGTGTTTTCTTCTGACAGCGGATTCAGCCCTTTCCAGGCTGATCCAACATCGGCAAATCCCACAACCTGGAAATTGTTCAGAAAATCTGACTTGAGCGGCCGGTTAAAGAAATACCTGAATACCGGGAACCTGAGTTCTGAATTCCACACTGCGAACGAATTACCGTTACGCACATTTTGTTTAAACCCGCGCATGTTGGTGGCCAGGGTTTGATAAGCATAATTCTGTGAATTATCGATGCTGTTTTCGTCGTTGAAAGTCGGTACGATCCAGTTGTCAACACCTCCCAGGTAGTACATTAGCTTGCTGTCGCCAAATGAAGTGCTGGCTGCCAGCCTGTTAGCCCAAATGAACGACCGGTGGATACGGGTGTAGTACCTCACATCGAGTCCTACAACTGCCATGTTGGTCGTGTTTTTATCAATCAGCTGATAATATTCTCCAAAGAGCTTATACCGCAATCCCTGGTAGAGATTGAGGCCCAATTGCCGCGTGTTGTCAAATATCAGCTCACCCTTGCCCGATGCCCAGTAATTATTTTCATCTTTTGCAGCCAGTGTAAACTGGTCGGTCGACATTACAATCGACTTGTCATTCTGCAGCATCAGTGTCCCTTTAAGACTGAGCGCTTCAGTAAAAGGGTAGCGCATAATGTAGTGAACCTCGTGTATACGGTGCCTTACAATGGCATCGGTGTATGTTACATCATACGAGGTACGATGGAAGAAAGTCTCCTTATCGAGCCTGGACTTGAGATTTGCAAAACCGAGCAGGTATTCATTATTGGTAAGGTCGAAGTTGAGTCTCACGCCGCCAATAATCCGGTAATCTTCGAGCAGGTCGGTAGCACCAATCGTGAATAGTGCCGTAGTTCCGGGATTCAGGTAAATAGGCCCGGCATAGCCTGTAAAAGGCTGGTAACTGGCGTTCAGGTATGAGAAATCGAGCTGGTTTATGAGTTGGTTGATGCTGTATTCAACATTGTAGTTGCGCACCTTGGGTGGTATTGAATCTTTACGGGCATCAGGTTTTTGAGTGCCCTTCAGCATTGAAACTGAGTCGGTGTGTCCGCCGGATATTTCTGTAATGTTGTAATTGCTGATATCAATCAGCGAGGTATCTTTCCCGGGAATGATTTCTTTGGTATAAACGTTGGTAAACCGTTTTCTCTTAGCCCGGGGCTGCCCTTTTTTATCGGAAGACTTCTCAGCCAACTCTTCATTATATTTCTTCTTTACCTGTTCGAGATAGGGAGTATTGCCGAGGTCAACGGTTGAAACTGAAGGATTTGCAGATACATCTGAGATATAAATCAGGCTTTTATTTTTCTGGTAAATGACTTCAGCGCTTTTGGCAGCCATAGGGCTTACATCCTGTGAGATGAGGCTGCGCGAATAATTTGAAACCGGGTACGAACGTATGAAATACCTGTAATGTGTTGTTGTATCGACATATGAAATAGCGCTGTCGAATCGTGCCATGTAACGGTTATTGATGCCATTGGCATCGCTCAGGTAGGTGAAATAGCCGGGCGAATAGGGCATGGGCTCGGTTTCGTTGGCCAGCGGTGTGCGGGTGACACGGCTCAGTGAGCGGTTGCCGGGAGCCACATCAATGAGGAAAAGGTCATGATTTGGCTGCCCAGAGTATTTTAGCGGGATATCCTTATCGAACCGCAGCGTATCATCGGTACGGTTAGAGCTGAAAATGATTTTACCGGTTTTTGGAAGAAATCTCGGGTTAAGATCGTTGAAGTTGTCCCGTGTTAATTGCTCGGCCGAATTGGCTGCAATATTGTACAGGAAAATGTCGGATTCGCCGCGCTGTACAGCCGACAAAACGAAAGTTCTTCCATCGGGCGAATAACTGAAATCAAGTATTTTCTGAAATCCGAAAATGTTCTGTTTCGTCCATTTCCTGGTTTCAGGGTCATAGAAATAGAGCCATAACAACCCTTTATGTTCAGTGATCATGGCGATTACCTGTCCGGCGGGATGCCAGGCGAGCAGGGGATTGGTGTAATCAACCTTATCGTCGTGGCGGTAACCTTTCCTGAATATTCGCTCTTTTTTCCCGGTAACGGTATTAAATATGAATACTTTATATAATCCGTGATCGTTTACAGTGTAAAGTATCTTCTCACCATCGGGACTTATTTTTACCTGGCTATAGCTTTTGTCGGGTTTAAATTTAATGGCAAGCTGCGATCCGTAAGGCGTATAAGTCTCGGTACCCGAGTATTTTTGCTGGTACCAGGCTTTCCAGTCTTTCATAAGGTTCTTGAACGAAATTCCCAGCACATAGAGAAATCCGCTTTCAACGCCACGGCTTACCCTGGTCATATATACTATGTTGGGAATGAACTTTTCCCCGTATTTCTGAGCTACGTAATACCAAACCGAATGCCCGGCGATGGTGGCTTCTTCATCCTGCAGATGGTTGAATTTCAGAAATTTGCCCGATAAAATCCCGTCACGCATCTTGTTATCTATCTCGGTATTCCATTCAGTACCCAGGTACGAAACCAACCCGTTTATGTACCAGTCGGGGAGGTTTGTCATGGCACTGCTTTTTATTTGCGAGCCAATGGTTTCGCCGTAAATAATTCTTTCGGCAAGCAGCTTGGCAATACCTGACCGTATTTGCTGGTCAAAATGGTTAAGATCACCATCGAAGTAAAGGAATATCTTATGCCCGATAATGTGGGTGACGCCGCCTGTGTTATACTGCTCATTGCTCATGAGGCCTATATTGCTTTGCCTCAGATCGTTAAGCGTGTTGTAGATGATGAACTGGATTTTAGTATCGAGAGAAGATTCAAGCTTTTTCTCGATATCAGGAAGGCATTGACCGGCATAACGGGCGGTATGAAGGGCAAGTTCTTTACCGTTGAGATAGAAGTAAACATCGAACTTGTCGAATTTATAGAATGTCCAGAATTGGTCGAGATATTGAACGCGGTTCTTGCCAAACGACATCTGCGAGCCGGTATAAAACTGCGCATTCACTCCGGCAGGCTTTAACAGAAAACCTGCAAGTAAACAGAGTGTAAAGATAATCAGCCGTTTGCAATTTCTTTCAAGCATACTCGGGCCAGTATAATTTTAGGCTTGCTAAGTTAACAATAATATTCGATGCATTGTTTTCAAGGGATTCTACCTGAACATAATTGATAACTTTGTGGCCAGGCAAATATTTTACCAGGCTTACATGATCGAAATAAAAAAATTTGTTTTCAATGCTTTTGGAGTCAACGGCTATGTGCTGTGCGACGAAACCGGAGAGTGCATACTTGTGGACACCGCCTGTGTTAGCGACAATGAAAAGGCACAACTTGATTCTTTTATTACAAGCCGGGGATTGATCCCGAAGATGCTGGTAAATACTCACCTGCATGTTGATCATGTGCTGGGCAACAATTACCTGTGCAAAAAGTACAATATCAGTTACCAAGCGCACCGGGACGGATTGCCGCTGCTCGCTATGGTGCCTCAGTACAGTGCCATGTTCGGCTTTAACATTGAGCCGGTAATCAGCCCTGCCGTATTTCCTGAGGAAGGCGATATTGTAAAATTCGGGAAGTCCGCATTAAAAGTTGTCAGTACGCCGGGTCATGCTGCAGGGAGCATTTGCCTGATCAGTGATGAGGATAAGTTCGTTATTACAGGTGATGTGCTTTTTGCCAACAGCATAGGCCGGACCGATCTGCCAACCGGCGATTTTGAATTGCTGAAGGAGAGTATTTTTCAGAAGTTGTTTACCCTGCCGGGCGATTTTCGCGTTTTGCCGGGCCATGGCCCCGAAACAACCATCGGGCATGAGAAACTGAACAACCCTTTTCTATAAATAAAAAAATCCAGTCTTCAGCCGGAGTTTTTTATAAAGCAGACCTTAAGCTATTTACAAGGTTTGAAGAAATCGGCCGGTAAGTTGCCGGCATTAAGTTTCATGCCATTGGTATAGGCATCAGTATTAAACTGGCCTACCTGCTGCTGTGGCGAGCTGTATTCAGTTATTTTAAACTCTGTGCGGCGGTTGGCCTGGTGTTCTTCTTCTGAACAATTAACTCCGTCGGCACATTTGTTTACAAGCTGGTGTTCGCCATAACCCCTGGCAGTGATGCGGCTTTTGTCGATGCCTTGTGAAATTATGTAATCAACGGCCGATGCGGCACGATTCTGCGAAAGGCGGTCGTTATAGGCGAATGATCCGCGGCAATCGGTATGCGAGCCCAGTTCCACATTAATCGGGTTCTCTTTCATGATGGTGACAAGCTTATCAAGTTCGGGCTTCGCATCAGCCCTGATATTGAATTTGTCAAAATCATAATAAATGTTGTCGATTCTGAAAGTGCGGTTGAGTGCCAGCTTGTCGAGAAGAAGGTCGCGCGGTTTATTCTCAGTAATATCGTCAGTTGCTGACACATTAATGGTCAGGCAATCAGCGATATATGTCGGTTTCATGCCTTTTACAACATAGTCATCCGGATTCTCGACAGGTAGTTCGTAATGCCCGTCGGGATCGGTTTTAACCACGAAGACATCGCCGGTACGGGTGTTATAAACAAAAGCGGTTGCGCCTTCGAGTGGCTTCATCGTCACCTTGTCCTTAATAACACCTGAGATATACTCCTGCTTGGGTGTTTCGGGGACAACTTCTGCAATTGGTTCAGGCGCATACTCAATCAGTTTGAAAGAGTAAATATCGTCATTACCTTGGCCGCCAGGCCGGTTCGATGAAAAGAAACCGTTTTTGGTGCCGGGAACAAAAGCCAGCGCAAAATCATCGAATGAGCTGTTGATCGGCGATTTCAGGTTAACGGGAGTCGACCACTTTCCATCAGCCTGTTTGCTGCTGAAAATATCAAGAGCTCCATAACCCGGATGCCCTTCGCTGGCAAAATATAAAGTTCCGTCTTCCGAAACATAAGGGAACATCTCGTTTTCAGTGGAATTTATAACACTCCCAAGGTTTACCGGTGATGACCATGATCCATTATTCAGAGTACACATCCATATATCAGTGCCTCCTTGTCCTCCGGGCATGTCGGATACAAAGTACAAGGTATTTCCGTCGGTTGAAAAAGCCGGATGTCCGACGGAATATTCCGTGCTGTTGTATGTAAAGGCTTCCGGCACACTCCATCCTCCGATGATTTTCTCGGAGTAGAAGATCTTAAGGAGGTTCGTCTTGATTCCATTCTCCTTCCTGGCTTTGCCTTTGTAGGAACGCGTGAACCAAACCGATTTGCCATCAGGTGAGAAACAAGCCGGTCCGTCGTGAAACATCTGATTAAGTTTTGCACTGAAAGGCATGGGACTGGTCATATCTCCCAAGAAATCATGTTTGCTGGCAGGTGATGACTTTTTGATATCAAGATAGCCACGGCCTGTCCAGCCGTAAGGGTATTTCTCTCCTGAGCTTTTCGCAAAATCAGAGGCGAATATGAGCATACCATTATAAATAGCCGCTCCGAAATCGCTTCCTTCGGTATTGATATTCGGAACATTTTTTATTTCGGCTGACGGCCTGAGGGTTCTCCAGGGGCCGAGAACGCTGTCGCAATGGGCAGCAAAAAGTTGTCCCTTTGGGGATTGTTTTGCATAGTTCAGGAACATATTTTTTGCAGCGCTATATTCACCGGTTTCCTGCAGGGTTTTGGCATAGTAGAGAAATGCTTCAGTTTTGGCTCCGGGAAGCGATGCAGCCTGCTGGTACCAGGCTTTGGAATTGAATATGTCGCGTTGCAACCTGTAGCACTCTGCCAGCATGGGAATGGCATCGTTGCGGTATTTGTCGTTGTCAGCAGCTTTTTTCAGGATTGTGATGGCGCGGGCGTAATCATATTTCTGCATGGCGCGTCGCGCTTTATTCACTGGTTGAGCAGATGCTGCGATTGAAATAATAATGGTTAAAATGCAAGCCAGTAAACTTTTCATCAGCAATAATTTTTATGTTACGACTTAGTTCTTCTCAATGATTCAAGTACTACTTAAAAACCAAACCTTGCTTTTATTCAATTTTGGTAAAGCATACCTGCTGTAATTTTTGGGCTTATGCCCCGATAAAGTTGATTATTTGGTCTGATTGCTTTTTGTTACAATACCCTTTAATATTGATTTCACTGAAACTGAAAAGTAATAGAGAACGTAAGGAATTCAAGATTTTTAATGATTAAGAAGGTATATAAAGAACTTTATCATATCAAAAAATAAAGCCGGTAGTTGAGCTCTTAAACAACCACCGGCGATTAAAA
>DAONEL010000029.1:2723-25621 GCA_035403045.1 Bacteroidales bacterium | reverse complement strand
CAGGAGAAACATTCTTGCCGTCGCGTGTTTTGAGGCTCATCTCATAAACAGCAATTACAGGGTTGAAAACCAGGTCGGTAACACCAACTGTATATAATGCAGGAACGTCATCAGCAGTCTTTGGCTCTTCTGCTATCTGAACTTCAAAATCATTGAATGTCAGTAAATCCTGAAGGAAAGCTGCCCGTTCTTTTGTAGCGCCTTTTTCAACGATAGTGCATCGCACGCCGTTGATTTCTTCAACTATGTGTTTGGCTTTTAAAGGCATACGCAATTAGTTTAAGATTCCTATACTGATGCTATTGATTATTTCGTAAAGCTGTCCCCAAAAACCGATAAAGAAAATGCCCAGGGTACATATCATGAGAGCAATACGTGTTGTCAGATCACTCTTGAAATAAGCAATTGGCTGTTCGTTTTTATTGATAAACATGGCTTTAACCACCAAAAGGTAATAATACAACGAAATGGTGGCATTTAATACAGCGATGAAAACCAACCAGTAGTAACCTGCCGAAGCAGCCGAAGTGAAGAGGAAAAACTTTCCAAAGAAACCTGCCACAGGAGGAATGCCTGCCAGTGAGAATACCGATAGCATCATCAAGAGACTCAGCTTTGGATTTGTATGATAAAGGCCGTCGTAATCATCCATATTTTCCTTGCCGGTTGCATTGAAAATGGCCGAAACAACACCAAAAGCCCCGAGGTTAGAGAATATGTAGATCAACACGAAGTATATCACGGAGGTCATACCCGTTTTATTTCCGGCAATAATACCGAGCAGTATAAATCCAGCCTGGGCGATAGATGAAAATGCGAGGAATCGCTTCATGTTTTTTTGCCTCAGAGCGAAAAGGTTACCGATGGTCATCGTGAGCACAGCAATCACATATACAAGGTCTTTCCAGATAAAGGCAATTGAATTGAAAACCACGAAAAGAATTGTAATAAAGATAAATGATGCTGCTCCTTTTGAAATGACAGAAAAATAGGATGTTACATTCACGGGCGAGCCTTCATAAACGTCAGCTGTCCACAGATGGAAGGGAACCAGTGAAATTTTAAACGACATACCAGCGAAGAAAAAGATGAATGCCAGGATTTGCATGGGTGTGTAGCTGTATGAGGCAGCTACATCATTGAAATACACTGACCCGACCGAACCGTAAATAAGCGAAAGGCCAAACAACAGTATTCCTGATGACAGGGCTGACGATAGCAGTAATTTGATACCGGCTTCGGCTGATTTGGTCTGGTGATGGACAAATGCTGAAAGCGCAGCCATCGGAATTGTAGCCAGTTCAAGTCCAAGGTAGAACATAAGGAAATCGCCACTCGATATCATGAAGTTCATCCCGATCAGTGTTGAAAACATGAGGATGAAATATTCGCTGATTTTCTCCAGGTTTTCCGGTTTCCTGAGCCATGAAGCTGATTGCAGCAGAATGATCAGAACGCCGATGTTCAAAACATTCTTCATCATTATTTGCAAAGAACCTGTGCGATACATTCCGCCAAACAATTCACCGGCCTGTGCTGGCAAAAATCCTGCAATTGTGTGCAGCGCAAAAAGGACAATAGTAAACGGGATAATGCTTTTCTTTTTTCCGGGTTTCAGGCCCAGGTCAACCATGAGCACAATGAGGGCTATTGTTGTCAGCAAAAGCTCGTGCCGCATCATCAGGAAATCATTTATCGTCATACTGAATCATTAAATCCGTTAGTAATCAGCAATATATCGTTAGGCTAGAAGATGCCGGCAATTCCGTTTCCGGCAATTTTCTGCACAAGCGGAACAAGGCTTCCATTAATCATATCCGAAAGCCAGAGAGGTGCAATACCTATTGCCGCAATTGCAAGTACAAGTGTTATTGTTGAAAGTCTTTCGTACCATACAGCATCTTTCAGATGCAGGTAATGATCATTTTTGATCGGCCCCAGGAGGAGTATTCCTACAACCCTCAGGATGTAAACTGCAGTGATCACGATACTTGAAGTAGCCATGATTGTGACCACTCTGTGAAAGACATCGGTATGCTGGAAAGAGCCGACGAAAATGGTCATTTCAGCAACAAAACCGCTAAGGCCCGGTAAACCGAGTGAAGCAAGGCCTGCAATCACGTAAACCACGCCCAGAAATGGGATAACTTTCATAAGTCCGCCCATTTCGTTGATCATTCGGGTATGTGTTCTTCCATAGATCATTCCGATAAGTGCGAAGAAGAGGGCTGTCATAAGTCCGTGCGAGATCATCTGAATTACCGCGCCGTTCATGGCTGTCTGGTTCATCATCAATACCGCGAAAAGAACCAGTCCACAGTGGCTCACCGAGGAGTAAGCATTGATATATTTAAGGTCTTTCTGAACAATGGCACCAAAAGCCCCGTAAACAACACTTATGGATGTAAGAATAATGAATATCCAGGCTTGTTCCCGGGCAGCATCTGGCATCAGGTACATAGCAACCCTGAAAGCACCGTATCCTCCCAGTTTCATCAGAACACCTGCATGAAGCATAGAAACAGCAGTCGGTGCTGAGGCATGACCGTCGGGTGACCAGGTATGGAAGGGAAAGAGGGCACCAAGAATGCCAAAACCGATAAAAGCAAAGGGGAAAAGGAACCGTTGCATCTCAATGGGTATCTGGATCTTAGCAATTTCAGTGATGTTGAATGTGAGTTGACCGCCACCGGGAGCTGAATTGAAATATATTCCAAGTAATCCGACCAGCAGCAGGGCTGATCCTGCCATGAGCATGAGTGTGAGTTTCATGGCTGAGTATTCCTTTGGCCCGGAGCCCCATAACCCTATCAGAAGGTACATCGGGATCACAGCAAGCTCATAGAACAGGAACATTGTGAACAGGTCAAGCGAAATGAAAAACCCGAAAACACCTGAAGAGAGCAATATCAGGGAAATGAAAAACTCACGCGAGAGAAATTCTACAGTCCAGGAGGCAAAGATGCCGGCAAAAACAACAATGGCCGTCAGCCCTATCATGGCAACTGATATTCCGTCAACACCCACACTGTAATGAATATTGAGGGTGGGGAACCATAAGGCATCATAAGTGAAAAGCATCTCAGCCATGTTCCCTGACCTGCGTTCGGCCAGGTACATAAAGATGAGTAAAGCAGCCATAATGAGTTGAATCCCCATTCCTACTGCGCTGACCACGCGTGTTTGTTTCAGCGACCGCGTGAATGTGACCGCGATGATCGTAAGGATTGGAATGAGAACAAATAAGCTCAGTATATTCATATTACTTGTGTTTTACCAGAGGAAAATGAAGATGATGGCCAGTGCAATGGCACTGCTAATGAACACAAAACCATATTGTTGCAACCTTCCTGACTGAAAATCTTTTATTGATTCAGAGGTATATTGAGTCAGGTTTGCAATACCATTCATGGTTCCGTCAACTACATGTCTGTCGAACCAGGCAACCGGAGTGGAGATATACCTGAAGATTATCTTCTTGGTTACAAACAGGTATAGTTCATCAAAATAGAACTTGTGGTAGGCCCATTTATAAAAATGAGGAATTGCCTTCGCAATTTTATCAGGTATTCCGCTGACCTTTCTGTACAAAAGAGTTGCCGTCGCAATACCAACCAGTGCAATGATAATTGAAGGAATGGCAACCGACCAGTTGATGTGAGCCTCAAATGCTAATCCGTCAGACGTAACAAAATGGCTGAAAGGAATGAAGCCAGTAACAACCGAGCCAAACGCCAGGATCATCAGAGGAATCGTCATGATGTAAGGTGCTTCGTGAGGTGTGTGGTGGTAATGGGTTTCCTTTGCCCAGAAAATGTTGTAGTAGAGACGGAACATATAAAAAGCTGTGATTCCGGCTACAGCATATTCGATGTAGAACAAAGGCATATTGCTTTCAAACGCGGCTGAAAGAATCTCATCTTTACTGAAAAAGCCCGAAAATCCCGGTACACCTGCAATGGCAAAACAAGCAATAAGAAAAGTAATATGAGTGATTGGCAAATGTTTGCGTAAACCGCCCATGTCGCGCATATCGTTGCTGTGAACGGCATGTATAACAGCACCGGCACCAAGGAACAACAATGATTTGAAAAATGCATGGGTGAAAAGGTGCCAGTTCGACGCCATAAATCCAAGCCCCTCGTGCCCGCCGTAGCCTGAAACACCCAGTGAGAGCATCATATAGCCGATCTGAGACATTGTACTGTAAGCGAGCACTCTCTTAATATCCGTTTGTGTACAGGCAATGATGGCTGCAAACAAGGACGAAAATCCGCCTACCCAGGCAACAACAAGAAGTGCATCTGGCGCTCCCAGAGCAAATACAGGGAAGAGTCTTGCTACAAGGTAAACTCCTGCTACAACCATTGTTGCAGCATGAATGAGCGCTGAAACAGGGGTAGGGCCTTCCATTGCGTCGGGCAGCCATATGTGAAGCGGAAACATAGCCGACTTGCCGGCACCACCCATAAAAATGAAAACCAGTGACCATCCAAGCAATGATAATCCCAGGAAACTTGCACCCCCGGACGAGGCAATTGCCGGGCCTGAAGGACTGGTCAACGATATGAAATCAAATGTTTTGGTGGTGAATGAGAGCATCAGAATCCCGATAAGGAATCCCAGGTCGGCAAAGCGGGTGACAATGAAGGCTTTTTTTGAAGCCGCAACAGCACTTGGCTTTTCGTAATAAAAGCCGATGAGCAGAAATGATGAAACACCCACAAGTTCCCAGAAAATATACATCTGGAAAATATTGGTAGCCAGTACCAGTCCAAGCATTGAGAAGCTGAATAGCGACAGGAAAGCGAAAAAACGGTGATATCCTCTTTCACCCTTCATATAACCAATGCTGTATATATGAACCATCAGTGAAACTGTGGTGATCACAATCAGCATCATGACCGAAATGGGGTCAAGCAGCACGCCCAGTTTTATTACCAGATTCTCAGTTAATCTTAACCAGGTAAGCTCAGCTGCTTTGACAGGCAGAAAAGCTGTCCCGGCAACATGGGAGTTGAGAAAATACTGAAAGGCTGTGTAATACGACAGGATTGCAGATATTCCTAATCCGGTTGAGCCGATGATACCTGATACAATTGGTTTCATCTTATGACCGGTCAGCCCCGTGAACAGGAATACGGCAAGCGGAATGAGCGGAATCAGTATTGTATATGTGAAATCAGTCATATTTTGTTATGCTGTTAACTGTGTCTGTTTTTAGATTTTGTCCTAATTCTTCATCTGGTCAACTCTGTCAACCTCTATTGATCTGAAATTACGGTAAATATTGATGATAATAGCAATACCAACCGCGGCTTCTGCTGCTGCAACAGCAATTACTATGAGGCTGAAAAAGTGTCCCTGCAGGTTTTGCGGATAGAGATATTTATTAAAAACCACGAAATTGATGTTCACCGAATTCAGGATGAGTTCGATTGACATAAGCATGGTAATCAGATTTTTACGGGTTAGAAAACCAAAAATCCCAATGAAGAACATCAATGTGCTTACAACCAGGAAGTAATATAAAGGAATGCCTTCGGTCATTGTACCTTGGTTTTAGTTCTGTTTGTTTTCGGTTTTGTTATCATTTTCTCTTCGTGCCACAATAATAGCCCCTATCATTGCAGCCAGCAGCAGTACCGACACCACTTCGAATGGCAGGGCAAAGCCGTTGTGTCCGGTTGAAACGAGCGCAGTTCCTACATCAGTAACTGTTGATGTGGCAGTAGGTGCTGAAGAAGGGGTGAAGGTGAACCTGTAGATGGTGAGCAGTGTAAAGAGCGCCCCGGCTCCTGTGGCTAGTGCTGACAGAACACCCTGTTTCCATCCTGCCACTACCGTCCGTTCGCTGATATGGCTCGTTAATAGTATCGAAAAGATGATCAGCACAACGATACCACCAGCATAAACAGTCAACTGAACAGCGGCAAGGAAGGTGTATTCCAGCAAAAAATAAATCCCTGCAGTTGAGATAAGCACAAACAACAGATAAACTGCTGCCCTGAGTATCTTCCGGCTGGTGACGGTAAGCACAGAGAACACAAGGATCATCAGCGCCAGGAAAAAGAACATTACTTGATTATTCATTTGAATCTATATGTTTGGCCCAATAGAACCGGGCGAATTCAGTTATTCTTTAATTCCTTCCATTATTTTGGAACCGGGCTTGTTCAGAACCTTTGTAAGATGGCTCCTGTCATATACGGCATGTTCAAAGTTCTGACCCATAATGATGGCATCCGAAGGACATGCTCTCACACAGAGGTTGCACAAAGTGCACATTCCCAAATGATATATGTGTTTATCAATGATGCGCTTTTTCTTACCATCCTCAGTTAGTATGGATTTGGAGATTATTTCAATCGATCCGTTGGGACAAGCAAGCTCACACAATCCGCAACCTGTGCATTTATGTTCGTTGTTTTCGTTGTGCGGCATGATCACCTCACCCCTGAAACGTTCAAACATTTTAAGTTTCTCACGGTTTTCAGGATATTTCTGCGTCACATAGTTCCAGGGAGTAAACAAGTACTTACCGGTTATTCCCAAACCCTGAAGCAGGGAGTAAAATCCCCCGAAAACCTCTTTTATATAATTGAAAAATGCCTTCATGTTCACAAGTGATTTTATTGCTTACCAGTGCCATCCAAGTAGCACAACGACCGTCATCAGAATAATGTTAAAGAGATTGATGGGAAGCAGGTATTTCCATTCGAGAGTAAGTATCTGATCAACACGCAGGCGCGGAAAAGTCCACTTGAACCACATTATCAGCAGGATAATCGTACAGACTTTCAGGAAGAACCAAACAATCGGGGGCAGTAAGTCCATTGCAGCATTGAATCCGTTGCCTGAGCCGAAATGCAAGGGTTGCCAGCCACCGAGAAATACAATAGTGACCATAGCTGCTACAATAAAAAGGTTCATGTATTCGGCAAGGAAGAAGAACGCGAATTTGATTCCTGAATACTCAGTATGAAAGCCACCTGTTAGCTCTGATTCACCTTCGGGCAGGTCAAAAGGCCCCCTGTTGGTTTCGGCAGTGCCTGCAATGATGAAAATGACGAATGCAATAAATGCGGGTATATGTCCTTTGAAAAGGAACCAGCCATCAGCCTGGGCATTTACAATACCCGAAATCTGCATTGTTCCGGCAAGTATCACCATCGTGATGAGTGAGAGGCCAACCGAAAGTTCATAGCTGATGATCTGGGCGCCGCTGCGGATGCCTCCAATGAGCGAATATTTATTGTTGCTCGACCATCCGGCAAGCAATATTCCGATTACTCCTACTGAAGAGACTGCAGTAATAAAGAAGATCCCGATGTCAAAATCGAACGATTGCAAACCAGGAGCAAAAGGGAAAACCGAGATGATGATAAACACAGTGGCAATCACGATGTATGGAGCCAGGTTGTATAGAAAATGATCGACGCCTCTGGGATTGATGATTTCTTTCATCAGCAGTTTGATGAAGTCGGCGATTGTCTGTATGAATCCGTAAGGGCCGACGCGGTTGGGGCCGATTCGCTGCTGGATGGCTGCGCAAACTTTGCGCTCGGCGTAAACCAGGAAGAGGCCGAAAAGCGCTACAAAAAGTATGTAGAGTATGCCTATGATCGTCCACTCAATCACTGTTGTCCAAACCGGCGGCAAACTGCTGCTCAGGCTTTCATGAACAGATTGAGCGAAGTCTGAAAAATCGTAGATGCTAAATGCCATTACTTTGAATTATAAGGTATTAACGATCAATATCGGGGATTACAAGGTCGAGAGTGGCCATGATTGCGACCAGGTCAGCAATTTTTACACCTTTGACTAACTCGTTGAGAACAAAAAGATTAGAAAATCCCGGTGAGCGGAATTTTACCCTGTAAGGATTCTTTTTTCCGTCGCTTACGATGAATACTCCAAATTCGCCCCTGGCACTTTCAACCCTCTGATAAAACTGGCCTTCGGGTAATTTTATCACACCTTTCATTTTTACGGCGTAATCACCTTCAGGAATATTGTCGATCAGTTGTTCTATGATATTCATTGATTCCCACATTTCTTCAATGCGGAGTTTGTATCGCCAGAATGTGTCGCCTTCGGTGGCAAGTTTTTCTTCAAACTTCACATCCGGATAAGCGCTGTAGGGATGAATCTTACGCACATCACATGAATATCCTGATGCGCGACCCGAAGGGCCTGTAACTCCCCATGCAATGGCATCCTCTTTCGAGAGAACGCCAAGACCTTTGGTCCTTTCAGTAAATATGATATTACCTGATAGCAGTGTATCGTATTCGGGCAGTTTTTTACGGAAGTATTTAAGGAAGTCTTTTACCCTTTTCTGGAAATTCGGATGAATATCAAACATCACTCCGCCCGGCACACTGTAATTGAACGTCATACGGGCACCGCAGGTTTCCTCAAAGATGTCGAGGATTGGCTCCCTGTCACGAAGTCCGTAGAAGAAAGTTGTCATGGCGCCCATATCCATACCTGTGGCACACCACCACAACTGGTGCGATGCAATACGGGTCAGCTCATCCATGATTGTACGGATGTACTTGACCCGCTCCGGAACTTCTACCTGCAGAGCGTTTTCAATGCACAGGCAAACGGCTTCATTATTCATGTGAGCCGAAAGATAGTCCATGCGGTCGGTGAGGTGAATTATCTGCGGATAGGAAAGAGATTCGCACATTTTTTCGATACCGCTGTGTATATAACCAACCACAGGATCGATGCTTTGAACGATTTCGCCTTCAAGTTTTGCGACAATACGTAGTGCCCCATGCGTTGACGGATGCTGAGGACCAAGGTTGATGAAATAATCGTCGGTCTGTATCCTGTCGCTGTTGAATATTATGTCTTTGTATTCTGCCATACCTATCGTTCTACAATCCTTATAGGGTCAACATAATCTTTACGTAATGGGAATCCCCACCCGTCTTCAAGGAAAAGCCTTCGCATATCGGGGTGATTATTAAAGGTCACCCCAAGCAGGTCATATACTTCCCTTTCATGTGAATAGGCAGTAGGCCAGATATCACCCACAGTGTCAATTGAAGGATTTTCGCGACCGGCAGTTCTGGCTTTCAGCACAATAACATGCCTGTGAACAGTCGAATCCAGGTGATAGACGACTTCAAAGCAGGATGGCAGGTCAACTCCCGAAAGGCAGAAAAGATAATCGAAATATGTCTCCTTGTTGTTTTTCAGTTCAAGGCAGACCTGGTGCAGTGAATCAGCCGGAAGGAGCACCTCAAGATATTGAGGGCCATCCTTAAATTCAGCTTTACTGCATAGTTTAGCGATTGTTTCTTTAAGATATTCGTTGGTCATGGCAGTTTGAATAACTGTAATCAGGAAGGTTCTTATGTTATTTCTTAGCCTTTGAGAGTTTCTTTTCAGTGTAATACCTGTCTTTTGTGATCTTTTTCTGCAACTGCAACAGGCCATAGAAATAGGCTTCCGGCCTTGGAGGGCAGCCGGGAATGTAAACATCAACCGGTATCACATGGTCGGCTCCTTTTACTACTGCATATGAATTGTAGTAAAAAGGTCCGCCGGAAGTGGCACAGGCGCCAAGGGCCATAACATATTTTGGTTCAGGCATTTGATCATACAACCTCTTGAGGACAGGAGCCATTTTGTAATTAATTGTGCCTGATATAATTATAAGATCAGCCTGGCGAACCGAAGGGCGTGCCACTTCGTTGCCAAACCGTGAAAAATCGTGTCGGGAAGCTCCCACGGCCATAAATTCAATGGCACAGCAGCGCGTACCGAAAGTAAGGGGCCACAGCGAGTTTCGCCTTGCCCAGCCAAACATCGCATCCAGATTAGCTAATACAATACTCCCGCCTTCATGGGTCGAAATAATAGGGGAGTCGTTTGATTCGATTTCTGAAAGTCTCATTTTTCTTATTCCCATTTCAGCGCATGTTTTTTCCAGGCATACAATAAGCCTAAACCAAGAATGAAAAAGAAGATGATGATCTCAATCAATCCTCTCAAGCCAGTTGTTTTCATCACAACAGCCCAGGGATATACAAAAACAGTTTCAACATCGAAGATGAGATAAATGATGGCGAAAATATAATAGCCTACCGTGTATTGAAGCCATGTGCCTCCGATGGTAGGTATACCACATTCGTATGGCTCAAATTTTACCGGATTGTAAGTTGAAGGAGGAATGTAGCTCGAAAAAAGAATGGCACCTCCAACCAGTACCAATGCTACAATAAAAAAAAGTACAAGTGATTGACTTTCCATGACTTACGTAGAAAAGTTTGACGGTATTGATGAGTTCGCAAAATTAGAGGTTTATCAATATGAACGTATATAATTATCTAAATATGATGTAATTTAGAGAGGTTCTAAATGAACTTTCATCCTGTTTTCAGGTTATCTTTTCTCATCTTTGACCTGATTAAAAACTGCAGTAGTAACAGGCAAAGCCTTTGTCGTTGAAAATTAGAACAAATGCAAAAAATACTGTTAATCATATTCTTCGCTCTGAGTTTAGCTGCAACGGCTCAAAAGAACGAGTTAACTGAATTGAAGATCAAGACTTCGGCACAATGCGAAATGTGCAAAGATCGTATTGAAAAAGCAATGGCTTTTGAACGCGGTGTAAAGAATTCGTTACTTGATTTGGAAACGAAAGTGCTGACTGTTAGTTACCTGAAAAGCAGGACAACTCCTGATAAAATCCGCAAAGCAGTGGCTGCCGTCGGTTATGATGCCGATGACGTTCCTGCTGATGCGAAAGCTTATGCTTCTTTACCGCCTTGTTGCAAAAAACCTGATGACCCTGATCATGTTGATCATTAATTAACAGGTGTTATCTTCAGGTAATCTGATTGTGAACATGCAAAAATAAACCGGGACAGCAACGCATAAGCGCTTTGTCCCGGTTATTTCTAAACCATCAATCATCCGGCCAAGGCCAGCATCAGAACAATATTCCGGCAGCCAGGCTAATTGCTTTGGTCCGGTAATCTTCAGGCTGATTGTTCAGCTTTGACAATCCCATTTCGTAACGCAAATCGAACTGAAGTTTACATTTATTCAAAGGAACAGTAACTCCGCCGCCGGCCATTAACCCGAAATCAGGGTCTTTGTCATTTGATTCATAACTATCGTTTATCCATTCACTGCTTCCGGCCTTTTTTGTCTGGGATTTGAGCAGGAAGCCTGCATATGGCCCCGCATTGAAAAAGATGGTGTAATTATCACTCTCAGTAAGAGTTGAGTTATACCTGACCATCACTGGTACCTGCAGGTAATCGTAGTGCTTCGACACATTGCCCAACGTGATTTCGTTCTGTTCATCACTTCGGCCTTTCCTGATGAAGTTGACTTCCGGGGCAAAACTCAGGTGTCCTTTTACAGGGACCGTCAGGAAAATGCCGCCTGTGTATGAGGTGGTAAATTGATTGTTGTCGTAAATATCTCCGATTTTGGAGAGAGTACTGAAACTAATTCCCTGGCGTGTGCCAACCGAAATCTGGGCAATTGCGGGGAATGATAACAGCATGATCGATACCATTGCTGTAATGATTAGGCGTTTTGTTTTCATTCTTTTATATTTTTTTATTTTACACCAGAGGTTGTTGCGATTGTATTGCCAGACAACCTGCCGGCTAGTTTTTGTTTTATTGAGTTGATTGGAAAGGTTTTGATTTCCTTGTTTTTACGTTCTGATAATTTTACTTGCACATAATAGACAAGGCAGGCCGTCAGGAAATATACACCGGTCTGAATCCACAATGCGGTTATTTCATGGCTTGTCTCAGTGATGGAAGCACCCAGCGTATTCATCTTGATATAACCAAAAACAGCGTTTGAAGAAGGAAATATCTCCCTGACAATCAGCCATATGTTGCTGAAATTCGATAAGGGCCAAATTATTCCTGACAGAAAAAACAGCGGGAATGAGGTGAAAAGGAACAGCAGCATCGGGCTTTCCCTATTCTTAAACAGTACCGATAAGGTCATGCCAAAGAATATGCACGAAAGAAGGAATGGCGTCATCAGGGCAGCCAGCTCTTTAAAATCGGCAAGCCTGTAATAGCCAAACATTTGCGGGATTATTCCCAGCAGATACACGCAGAGTAATGCATAAACAGTGAAATATGCTGCGCTTTTGCCGATGACCAGCCTGAACGTTCCCATCTTGTTTTTATCCAGTGGAACAAGAGTTCCCCGGGCGTGTCGTTCCCTGGCAGTGCCGGCCATGATGCCAATGGCCAGTATCAGAGTCTGCTGTATTATTAGCATAAGTGCCACAGGTATTGCATAAGTGGCAAATCCCCCCACAGCGTTTGCTATTGATGTGTCCTCAATGTGTATAGGGTTAACCGCGGCATCGGCTTCCTGCAGAGTTTCACCTTGCTGCACGAGATTCCTGAACTGTATCTGTTTTCCGGTTTCGAGCGTGACGAAACTGGTACCCAAAAGCAGCGTTTTATAGTAAAGGAAGAATTCCATATCAGCATAAGCAGAAATATTTGTCTGGTTGCCTTGTGCGATATCCTTGCTGAAACTGCTGGGAATTTCGATGATACCCCTTACGTTCCTCAACTTAAACTGTTTAATGGCGTCAGTCATGCTTGTAGCCATGTATGCCACTCTTAGTTCCTGGGTTGCATCGAGTTGCCGCGAAAACTGCCGGCTGTCAGCTGATCTGGAAAGATCTACAATAGCTATCGGCATATCGGTAATGATCTCCGGCTTGTAAATCAGTGAGTAAAGTACCGGATAAACCAGCGGAGCAGCAATCATCACAATCAAAACCCCAACATCGGTAAAAATTACCTGGTATTCGCGGAGCCAGATTTTCAGGGTATTCAGGAACCCGCTGTTAATCCGTCGTATCGTATTTTTTAGTTGTTCTTTCATTGAATGAAGTAGTTTGACATAGAATCTCCACAATAATTTCAGGCCTGACCAGCCAGAATGTCTGTTTTATGGATGTTCTCAATGAAATTCTGATAGATTAGCGCCGATTTTAACCGGTTGATTACAACCAGTGGCAGCAGCAAAAAGACAAAAAGGCTTATGAATGCACCGGCCGAGTAAACCGGTTCAAACCCTGCCAGTATCTGACTTTGGAATATGTGCATAAAGTGCCTGACAGGGAACCCGTATGCCCATAATTGAAAAACGGGCGACATAGATTCGGTAGGGAAGGAGAATCCGCAAAGCGACAAGGCCAATATCCCGTAAAAAGCGGCAAGATTGAGTGAATGACGCATGAGTGGTAGCAGGCCGATGCAGAATATTCCTATTGCCTGATAAGCTAGGACAAACAGCAATGAAGCCAGAGTGATCCAACCGATACCGGCATGCATAGGCACCATGAGAATCTTGTAGATCATGAAGTTCTGAAACATCATCAGGATGAGAAATATGACCGTATATGGCAGCAGTTTCCCTATTAGCGCCACGGTTACTGATTTGCCTGAAGCCTTCAGCCATTCACGCGATGTTTTCTCTTTTATCTCAATACCGATACAGTACACTGTTATCATCAGGATGAATATTTGCATCATGATGGGCAGAATGATCGTTGTGACGTATGTCGGGTAGTTGGCAGTTGGATTAAAAAGCAGGTGTGTGTTTAGCTGCACAGGCTGAATTTGTGACATGATGGCTTGTTCAGACATACCCCGGCTTTCACCACGCTGCAGATTTATGCCTGCCGAGAGTGTGTTGGTTATCGATGCAAAATCGTTGCGGAGCAGACCACCCGCTATGAAAAGGCCATTGTGGTAATAGTACCTTACGACGGGCTGACGGTTTGTCATGAGGTCAGCTTGCATGTTCTCAGGAAGAACCGCAAACCCATAGATATCGCCACTCCTGAGTGCCGACATTGCCTCCTTCTCCGATGTCAGATGCATAACAACGTGACTGGCCGGAGTGACGTCAATATTCCGTGCCATCTTACGCGAAGTCGCCGTTTGATCCAGGTCCACAATGGCTATGGGCATTTTGGCCGGTACTCCCTCTTTCATCAGCGAACAGAAAAACAGGATGGTGATGACCGGGAAAACAATTACAGCAAGGATGTAAAGTGATTTCGACGACATGCGCCTGGTCTCACGCATGGCAACCGTCCAAATGTTTATAAGTATTGGTCTCATTGTTAAGAGGTTGAATAACTTTCCGGCCGGGGATTTCTCCTAAAGATTCCGACCGGCTTTTGATGAAATTATTTCTCAAATTGCTTGTAATCAACCAATATGCTCATGCCCGGACGAACTTCTTCCATTGCTGTAACAGGAACTGCATGGACTTCAAAAGTTTTCACATCAAAACCACCGTTGTTTTTCGTCGGTTTGAAAGTGGCATAACTAGCCATGGCTTTTATGTAATTCACCCGCAGTTTGACTGATTTGTTACCTATCGCAGGTATAGTGCCGGTAAATTCAGTGTCCATGCGGATGTTTGCCAGTTGATCTTCGCGGATGCTGAAAACGAACCAAACATCCGTAAGATCGACAATATTCATGATGGGGGCTCCTGATCCAACAAGCTCACCTTCCTGAGGAAATATGTCAGAAATTTCTCCTGTTATCGGCGCTATAAGCATCGTCTCGGCCTTGTAGGCTTCCACCTCCGAAACAGCCCCTTTTGCCCTGCTTACCAAAGCAGCAGCGGCCATTTTGTCTTCCGTTTCAGCACCGTTCACAGCCATGTCGTACTGCGATTTGGCGGCCTTGGCTGTTGCAATGGCAGCCTGGTAGTTGGCATCGGCTTCGTCGCGTTTCTGAGCAGGAACTACGCCATCACTGAACATGTTCTGCACCCTGTCAAAAGTTTTTTTGGCCAGTGAGACGCCTACTTCAGCTTTTTGCCACAATTCGTAAGCTCCGGCTATCTGTTCGGCCCGGGCGCCTTTTTTAGCCTTCAGGCTTTGGGCATTGGCTGCTTCTTCAGCCGAAGTTGCCTGCAGGAGTTTTGCATCAATTTCGGGACTGCTTAGCAATACTAGTGTATCACCTTTTGAAACCAAACTGCCTTCCGAGGTAAGGAACTTTTCTATTCGTCCGGGTACTTTGCCTGATACTCTCACTTCTTTTGCTTCGGCCTGGCCCTGAAGGATGACAGGATCGGGCTTCAGCACTATCCAACCAATCAGGCTCACAACTGCGATGACCAGGAGTAATGTGAGAAATGCCACGAGCATTCCGGAATGTTTTTTATTAATGGTTTTCATTTTTTCAGGATTTTATGATTCTTTGATTGTTGTTTCTTTTACAAAATATTACTTGACGTTTGAAAGCGTGAGGTCGCCGGTAGCCTTGTAACATTCGATTGTGGCTTGCCTTTGGGTGTAGACGGCCTGGAGAAATTCGAGCTCTGAATTCTGCATTTCGGTTTCGGCGGCAAGTCGTTCGGTTATGTTTATCATGCCATCGTTGTACGATTTCACTGCCAGGTCAAGCGCCATGCGGGCAGCCTGAAGCTGTTTCTCTTTAAACTGAACCTGCGAGTTTGCTGATAAATACGTTGTTACCGATTTGGTTTGGTTAAGCTGAAGCAGTTCAGAAGCTTCGTTTTTGGCGTTTTCAGCCTTCTTCAGTTCAAGTTCAGCCTGGCGGACTTTCAGAGAACCATTCGGGCGGTCAAAAACATCCCATTTGAATCCAACCCCAACCATAAATGTGGGACCCAGGCCTATGTTGTTAACTTTAACCTCAACCGGCAGTGGATCAGTCAGATCGGCATCGGCGGAAAAAAGATTATCGTACCGAGCTGATGCAACGGCCTGTACCTTTGGAAGATAGCATGATTTAGCCGCTTTGACCATGTATTTCTTTGCTTCCACTCCTGCCGAAAGAGCTTGCATCTCGGACCGTTTGTTTATATCGGAACCGGTGCCGGAGTATAACAGAGGTTGGAGTTCGGGGCTGATATTATCAAAATAAGTTGCCGGCTTGCCTGTAAGTTGTGCCAGTTTCTGATGAAGCAGGGTTCTCTTACTTTCATATTCCGATAATTTTGCCTGCAGGTTTGCTTCCGCTACAGCAATTTTCAAGGTATCAAACGAGGTCGCAAAACCGTTATTCAGAGCGGAATAAGCGTATTTTTTCTCTGATTCGAGCCTGGTAGCCGATTCATCAAGTACCTTTTTCGACTGGTTGAGTAAAGCAAGCTGATCATAACAGTTAATCACATCGGTGATCACGTCAGTTGCGCATTTGTCGCTCATGGCTTCGGTGGCTTTGATTTTCTGTTCTAATGCTTTTGTAGTATTAGGTACCTGGCCGCCACTGTAAAGCAACATCTTAACGCTTGCATCCAGTCCAAAGTAGTTTCCATACATTGTTCCGGCTATTTTCTCAGTCGGGGTTGGCAGAAGCACACCTTGCTGTGCAAGCAATTGCTGCAGGCTGGTTATTTCGCTGCTGAGTTTTGCCAGGGTGGGAAATAGCACAGGGAAAGCCGGATTCTGCATGAGTGCTCCCAACTGGTTCAGACTTTCAAACCCTGAAATCTTGTCAATGTCAGAGTTAAGCGTTGAGTACGCATAAAGGTATCTGCCCCCGAATTCAACTTTTGGCAGGTATGCTGAACGCACCGCTTTTTGTTGGGTAGCAGCAATTTCCTTGTCGGTTTTCTGATCGGCAATTTTGTAATCCTTGTCAACTGAAAGCATGATCAGTTCTTTCAGTTCAGGGGAAAGGCCGATTGATTGGCCATATATACTTCCGGCGGATGCCATCAGTATGAATGTGAGTGTGAGATACAGGTGTTTTGTTTTCATTTCTCAAATTTATTTTCAGTTCTGTTTCTTTTAAGAGTATGTTATTAACTAATAGACGATTAGACTAAAAAACGTAAACAGTCGATTTTAGGGCAAAAAAATTATCGTTTAACCAGTCCGTAGAACAATATATTCACGAGATTATCAATGCGTTTTTCAACGTCAGTTTCACTTACCTCAACAAAAATCGGAATTTCGAGGCCTTTCATGGCCGTTACAATAGCGACGGAGGCCAGGTGAGGTGAGTCGATCATAAATTCGCTGTTTTCTATGCCTTTTTTAAGGATGTTTTCAATGGCAGCTATTTCATCATCATCATATTTTTTCCTTATCACATTGATGAATTCAAGATGGCTGAGGTATTCGTTCTTAAGGGCATCATAGAAATTTGCCAGTTTACTGAGCCCCCGCATTCTTATTAAAATATAAGCTTTGAGTTTCTCGCGGGGATCTTCTATCTGTGAAATTGTTTCATGTAGTTCGGCCTTGAGCAAACCGGCTTCTTTTTCAACCACCGCCTGGAAAATTTCTTCTTTGCTCTCGAAATAATAGTAAATGGAGCTTTTACCCTTGCGTGTGGCGAGTGCTATCTCATCCATCGTGGTCTTCCTGAAACCAAAACGGCTGAATATGTGGCGTGCAACATTTACAATGGTTTCCTTTACTTCGTCTTTGTCAAGCATCTTTGAAAGAAGATTTTCGATTTGCGGCTGCAAAATTATACCACATGAAACCACAATGCAAATAAAATTCGAATTATTTAGTCGAAAATTCGAAAATATATTTTAACTAAATGATAATCAAGAAATAACTAAATGAGAAATTTTATGCTGGTCTTATTGATAAATTCATTCTACTTCTCCAAATCATGTTTTACAACGATACGTCCTTTAATTTTACCGGTAAGCATGTCTTCAATATGAACAGGTAATTCATGAAGGGAAACTATCCGGCAGATGTCGCTCAGTTTATCTGTTTTCCATGTTGCAGCAAGGTGCTTCCAGATGCTTGCCCGAAGTTGCATGGGAGTATCGGCTGAGTTGATTCCAATTAATGTAATCCCGTTCAGGATAAATGGATAAACTGTGGTGTTGAGTTGTGGTGATTGAACATTGCCACAGCAGGCAACTACGCCGTGCATTTTACAGGCTTTAAGCACAGTTGCAAGGGTATTTCCGCCTACAGTATCAACAGCTCCGGCCAATTTTGACCGTATTAGTGCGCGAGTACTTTTATCATCTGTCTCTTCCCTTGGAATTACTGTTTTTGCTCCCAAAGAATAAAGATAATTGTACTCTGACAGTTTGCCGGTCGAGGCTATTACATCAAAACCTGCATGAGCCAGTAAGGCCACAGCCAGGCTTCCCACGCCACCTGTTGCGCCCGTAACCAAAACAGGGCCGCCGGAAGGTGATTGACCACATCTAAGCAAATGATACAGTGACAATGCAGCCGTGAATCCTGCCGTTCCAAACATCATGCTTTCTTTGGAAGTAAGTGTTTCAGGCAGTGGAACCACCCAATCCGACGGAACACAAATATATTCGCCAAATCCGCCGGGCGTATTCATTCCAAGATCATAACCTGTAACAATCACTTTATCACCAGGCTTAAACCTGCCCGCCTGGCAGCTTACTATTTCTCCGGCAGCATCTATCCCCGGTGTATGAGGATAATACCTTGTAACGCCCCTGTTGCCTGATGCTGAAAGAGCATCTTTATAATTCAGTGATGAATAATGGACCCTGATGAGAACCTCGTTCTGTGGCAGATCTTTGATGTTTCGGGTTGAGATTTCCCTGCTGAACACTCCATCTGATGTCTCAGTGACCAGAAGGGCTTTAAATAATTCACTCATGGCATTGTTGTTTGAGCGATAAAAATAAAAAAACGCCCGGCAACTGCCGGGCATAAATTATGTAATGAGTGAGTTTACAGGCGCTATTTCGTGTTATTGAAATCTTTCCAGGTCATTGTTTTGTATGATCCGGTGCCGATATACTTTAACAAAGGCAACATGTCATCAGCCTGCAAATAACCCTGGCTGAGAGTAATTGTTTTTCCTGCAGAATCAAGATAGATGTAGGTTGGGTAACCAATCTGCTGTTTAGCAAGCGCTCCGGGCAACTGGTGCTTGGAGCGGTTGCCGTTCGGGTTGGGATTCACATAGGTTTTGTCTAGATATTTAATCGGGTTTTTGTCCTCGGCATTCAGCTTAACAGCAATAAAATTTTTGCTAACAAAATCTACAATTGACTGATTTTGAAATGTTTCGTTATCCATCTTTTTGCACCATCCGCACCAGTCGGTATATACATCGACAATAACCGGCAGTTTTTTCTTAGCAGCCAGTTTCATGCCTTCTTCAAAACCATACCATTTAATACCGGATGCTTCCCTGGCTTTTACAGGATTTGACTGCGCTGATAGCAGGTTGCAGGTAAAAAGGAAAGTTGTTATAAAAATCAGATGTCTTTTCATTGATGAGCAGTGTTTTAGTTTTAATGGCCTGTTTGAGAGAAGGTAATCCCGTTCTTTATAAATGCCTGTCAATTTCTCTTTGCTGGTCTTTTGATTTCAGTGTCTCACGCTTATCGTAAAGTTTTTTCCCCTTGGCAATGGCAATGGTGAGCTTTGCAAATCCTTCGTCATTTAAGAACAATTCCACCGGAATAATCGTAATGCCTTTGTCCTTAAGCTTTGTTGCCAGTTTTCGCATTTCGCGTTTTGTGAGCAGCAGTTTCCGGGGCCGTTTCGGTTCGTGATTAAACTGATTGCCATACTTGTACTCAGCAATGTGCATGTTAAGAACAAAAATCTCGCCATTGTCGAAGGCGCAGTAACTATCAGTAAGATTGGCCTTTCCTTCGCGTATCGATTTGATTTCGGTACCTGTCAAAACAAGTCCCGCCGTAAACTGTTCAAGCAGGAAATATTCAAATCCTGCTTTTTTGTTCCTGATGCTTATTTTTCGTGTTTCAGCGGCCATAGGCTGCAAAAGTAGTAAATGTTACAACGGCCTTTATACCCCGAAATTTAACAGTACTAGAATTTCAGCGTGATTCCGGCCATAAAGTTGATTCCGGCCTGCGGGAAATATCCGTCGAGAACCTGGTACCGCCCTTCGGAAAAATACCTGTAAACCCACGCGTTTGATTCGTACTGATGATTTAGTATGTTATTAACCAGGAAGTTGAACGATATCTCGTTGCAGAATTCCGGCTTGATAGTGTAAACAGCCTGAAATGAGTTGAGGAAGTAAGGATCGAGGCTGCGGACTTTTGCCTGTGTATTGTCAATAAATTGCCGCCCGACGAATTTGCTCAATATTTTTACCATCAATCCTTTCAATGGAGTATAAGACAATTCGCTGTTTGCCAGCAGGGAAGGGGAGAAGCCCAGGTCGGTATTGCGATGTTTGAGCGATATCTGAGACCCGATATCCCAGTCGTCAACATATTCGGTAAACGAAACAATTTTGTTACGGCTAAGCGTTGCAGAAGCGTTCCATTGTAGCTTGGAACTTATCATAAGTTTTGAGCTCAGCTCAACGCCGGCCCTGTAACTCTCCGGCACATTCACCATGATAGCCGATCCGACATCGTTAATGGCTCCTGTAAGCACAAGCTGGTCGTGGTAATACATGAAGTAGATGTTCGAGGTCAGCTCAAATGAAGAAGTTTTGAGATTGTGGCCGGCTTCAAGGTCGTACAAGGTTTCACTCGTCGGTAATGGTCTGGCAGGATCAGCATCTACATAGTTATCCCTGTTGGGTTCCCTGTTTGCCACGGCTATTGAAACATATAGGCTGTTGCTGCTGTTGGCCAGGAAATAAATACCTGCTTTCGGGTTCAGGAAATTGAAGCTGTGCCTCTGGGTGATATCACGAAGGTCGTCATCAATTCCGGTGATTTTATAATTGATATGTCTGAACTGCAGATCAAGATACATATTGGTCCGATCAGTTGCCTGAAAATTGACCTTAGCATAGATGTTCTGATCGGATTTTTTCCCGGTGCCACGATACCATTCATGATCTTTGAGGCTGTTGCCTGCAAATTGAGTCCAGACAACTGTGCCAAAGTGATTGCCGTCATATGAATTTAACGATCCGCCCAATACAGCCAGAACCCTCTTCTGCTGGTAGTTCAGGGCAAAAGTCAGACCGTAGAAATCATTATCAAGATACTTTCTCCTTATCAGGTCACAACGGCTGATCAGGCTGTCAGGTTCATAAACCGTATCGCCTGAAAGGATATAATATGGCTGACTAAGTTGCACAGGATCAATCAGGTAGTGGCTCAGTTTGTCATCGTCGCGGTACTGTTCGTAATATCCAAAACCAGACGTATAATGCAAGGCACCTGAGGCGAAAAGCTTATTACTGAAACGGTGTGCAAGGTGAGCCTGGTAATGAGTTTGCCGATAATTATCAGTCTCATTATCATAAAAATGCACGTTTCCACTGTTGTCGTAAAATAATCCCATTCCATTATAACGACGGTTGGTGTCCAGGATTGATGAAGGTATGCCGTCCCAGGCCTGGTAGGTCTTTTCAGTTCCTGAAAAAACAGTAAACCTGGCAAGGTTTTGTTTGTCAGTGTAAGTTCCTGATAAATAGTACGATTGCAGGTTCACGGATGCTCGGTCAACATAGCCGTCGGTAGATAGTTTCGATAATCGGCCTTCAAGGTTCCAGTGTTTTTTCAGCAGACCGGTTCCGAAATTCAGCGTATTTTTTAATGTTTTAAATGAGCCATACGAGGAATTGAGAGTCGCATAAGGCTCAGCATTCGAGTTTTCGGTTTGCAGATTAATACTAGCGCCGAAAGCGGCGGCCCCGTTTGTTGAGGTCCCCACACCCCGCTGAATTTGTATCGAGTTGGTGGATGAGGCAATGTCGGGAAGGTCGACCCAAAACACTGCCTGCGATTCGGGATCGTTGAGTGGAATGCCGTTGACAGTAACGTTTATGCGCGACATATCTGTTCCCCTGACACGTAATGTGCTGTATCCCATTCCATTACCTGCGTCGGAACTGGCTACCACTGAAGCGGAATTTTCGAGGAGAAACGGAATGTCGCGATTAAGATTAAGGGATGATATTTCTTTAGTAGAAATGGTTTGGCTGGTAACAGGATCCTTTGCACCGGCGCGTGTTCCAAGGATAATCACCTCATCTTCAACAAACACTGTCGGTTCAAGCTGGATTGTGAGTTGTATTGATCTGTTTACACTGAGATGTTTTTCAAAAGCTTTGTAACCGATATACGTGACGCGCAAATCGTACTCTCCATTTTTTAGGTTGTTGATGCCGAAAGCGCCGTCAATTCCAGTAACTGCGGACTTGTAAGTGCCAGGGATAAGTACATGAGCACCGGGAAGCGGCTCATTATCTGGCAGTCCGACAACTTTGCCTGAAACGCTGAACTGCGACATTGCCGCAATTGGCAGAAATGCCAGCATGACAGGAAGTAAAATGCGTTTCATTTATTGATTTTTAAGTTAAACCTTGAATGAAGAATGGGGGTAATCCGCGAAAAGCGAATCATTCAAAGTTTCCCTTTATCCCTACGCCGGCATTACCCGGATCAGGTTATATGGGTTTGATCTCAGCCCGTTATCTTAGGGCACCCCTATTCAGAAAATCAGTGCAAAATTATAAAATCCGGATTGAGATTATATGCAAAAAACAACAAAGAAATTACATTTTACAGATAATGAATTAGTTAAGTAATAAAATTCGAAATATCCGGGAATCTCTTTTTGTAATGAAATTGTAATACAACCTTCGGAAGATCAATGATTTGTGTTTTGCAGCGGTCGATGATCGAGGAGTCGGAGGTTGCTATTAGTCCCGTATCAATGGTTTTGAGAAAATGATCCGGAGAGGATAATGTGGTCGCAGAGCCGGTCATCCTATAATGATCTAAGAGTATGTTAATCCTTTCGCAAAGCGCTCCGCTATGGCTTACAGGTTTGTCGAAATAGAAATTGATCGATTTGGGTGTATTTATTTGTAGATATGAGAAAATCAGCAATATTGCTTTGTTGAAGAGTTCGTTACGGAAAGCTTTGCCATGAATTTCCGAAGCGTCGCGAAGAAGTCTGTCTGTGCTTA
>DAONEL010000029.1:0-2623 GCA_035403045.1 Bacteroidales bacterium | reverse complement strand
CGGAAAGCTTTGCCATGAATTTCCGAAGCGTCGCGAAGAAGTCTGTCTGTGCTTATGAAAACGAAGTTGCCATTCAGGTAACTGCCGATCGTGATCAAAACATTGTATCCGTCGATGTGCAGCTCAGAACCTTTTAATCTATCTGAAGCAGTTAGTTTTGCAGTTCTTCTTAGGGATTCTGCTTCGGATGATATTCCCCGGTATAAAACTGACCTTTCGACAGCATTCAGGGCATAACGATCACCTACCAGTTTCAGGATTGATTTTTGAGAATACTTATGCTCAAGCAGGTAAAGGTAATCCTTTGCAGCTTGTGTGAAGTTCGTGCCAATGCTGGTGTTTTTCAATGCTTTCACAATAAACGATATATTATCTTAGCATTGTAAAATGTTGATTCTAAGAATCCTTTCTTGTTTTTAGAAGGGAAAGAGCTAGTTGGTAGGTTTCTTTTTTGTAGACCAGAAAAACAAGTGTGCTTGTTATAACAAGTTGAATCAGATGGATCAGATGAATATTCATATTCTTGGCAACGAATTCAGTAATGATAATAAAAGCTGTTACCAGAAGCGGAAGCCAGAGTAGTTTGAGGGTATTGAACTCAAACCTGAAAAACTTACGGCTGCCGGTGTATAGAAAGATGTTCTGAATAATCTTGGTGAAAAGGTTTGCCCATACAGCCCCCCAGATACCATAATACTTAATGAGAATGATTGATGCAACTATTTGAATAATAGCTGTGTAAGAATAAAGTTTTGGCAGCAGGCTTGTTTTCTTATGATAATAGATAGGTGCAAGAAAGTAATTGTAAAGGCCTCGCGAGGCAAAACTTATGTTTAACAGTGCAAGAAAAAGGTATGTTTCTGAATAGTCTTTTGGAATGAATATGGGCATTATGAGTGGCAGCAGAAATGTAGCTAAAGGTATTATCAATAATGATAAAGCATTGAATGCGCTGAAATATTTATTGAGTTCAGGTGTTGAATGATAAAGATTGTCTTTTTTTATTAATTCATAAACTTTTGGCATAAATGCACTGCTGAGCCCGTTCAGAGTGAACTCGATGAGCAATGTAAACTGCAGAGCCAGCCCGAAAACAGCAATTTCATCCAGAGACATGAATTGTTTCATGATCCATGGAAAAATATTGGAGATGACCCAGGAAAGGAGGAAAAATACCAGAACCGGAAGAGAAAACGATATGGTTTTGCGAAGTGCAGTTCCCAGTTGCAGCCTGATTGGGTATTCGTGGGTGAAAGCAAACAGTGCGATAAGAAATATTCCAAATCCTGATAATAATCTTCCCCACATCGGACCAATTAATGTATATGGATAGAGAAACAGCCCTCCCAGGGAGAATCCAATGGTCATTATAAAGTTTGCAAAATTTACCGTGGCAAATCTCTCGGGCCGCTGTTGATTAATGAGCAGATTGGAGTATGTTTTGAAGAAGCTGTTAAAAAAAGCGGTTATTACCGACATAAATCCATAGGGAAAGAAAAACAGATCTTTTCCTTTGAAAATAAAGCTGAATAGAGGTTTGCCAAGGAGCAAGAACACCAGGCAACTGATTATACCAACTGCGAGAAGATATGCTACAATATTTCCAATCCTTACTTTAAGCAGATCAGGGTCGTGCTTATGTTCAAAATATGAAATTCCAATATAGGTATCGAGGCCAAAGTTTACAAGAATTTGAACAAACAATGTAAAGCTGATATAAAGCACAAATGCACCATAATCTGCTTTAGTGATATAATTTGTATAAAAAAGTAGAAGGAAAAATGCTGATGCAAGCGGTAATGCACCAATGATAGTATATATGAATGATGACTTTATCAGGTTTTTGGAAATCATCAGCTAAGTATCCGAAAAACAAAGAACAAAAGTAATGAACATTAATTCAATCAGCTGTATTTTCTATTTTTGCCAAGTTTAATTGGTTTTAATGAGCGAAACATACGCGTATAATTATTTGTCCAGACAAGAAATGCTGGCCTTTGTTCCTGATTCAGCCCTTAAAATCCTTGAGGTTGGATGCGGTGATGGCTCCTTTGCTGTTCAGCTCACAACACGAAAAGACTCAGAGATTTGGGGGGTTGAAAAGCATGAGTATTCTGCTGAAATAGCTTCTGGCAGATTACATAAGGTCATTTCAGGAGATTTTGAATCAATCATTGGCTCTCAACTTCCAGTCAAGTACTTTGATTGTATTATTTTTAACGATGTTTTAGAACATTTTCATTATCCGGAAAGAGTGCTGATAAGGATCAAAGAGTTGCTTGTTCCTCATGGCTTCGTTGTTGCTTCAATACCCAATTTCCGATATGTGGGTAATTTGCTGGAGATACTAATAAAGAAAGATTTTCAGTATAAAAGTTCCGGCATACTGGATTATACCCACTTTCGCTTTTTTACACAGAAAAGTATAAACAGGATGTTCGCCGAATCTGGTTACGAATTGAAGATTAGTAAAGGAATTAACGGAACAAATAGTTTGAAAGTAAAACTCTTCAATATCATTATCTTAAATTACTTCTCTGATATAAAATTCATGCAGATTGGTATTCAGGCTCAACTTACAGAATAAAAGTGAATCCTCTTGTCTCCATACTTTCCCCTGCCT
>DAONEL010000028.1:0-25972 GCA_035403045.1 Bacteroidales bacterium | reverse complement strand
GCAAGGTCGCCGGGCTGCGCTTCGTTGATGAAACTTATTATCTCTCCTTCCTGGCACTGTAATGCGGCATCCCTTTTTAATGCAATTCCGCAGAGCCTGAAAACCATTTGCGTAAAACCTGAACAATCAATGCCGAAAGGGCTTCGGCCACCCCACAGGTATGGTGTATAAAGGTATTCCATTGCGGTTGTAAGAATTTTGCCCGGCTGCGCAGATTCAGGAATTTCCCGGGTTGCCGACTCGAAAAGATATTCCTGCCCGCCAAGCGAAAACTTTTTGTCACGCAACTGCGGCAACACACTTCCTTTACAAAGGATCACCGGATTCTCGCTGCCGGCCCGGTAGGCGGGTGCAGTAGTTCCGGCAACGACATGTATGACCCCGGAAATTTCGCTCACAGCCTGACTAAATTCAGGAGCAAGCGACTGCTTTTTGTCCATCCAGCCCTCATAGCCGTCGTGAAGAACCTTAACAAGCAGCCAGCCTTTGAGTTCATCTATTACCTGGTAGCTTTCGCCAAAGAGCAACTGGCTCACCATTTCAGACCTGTCAGAGGGTTCGAGCCTGAGAGGAACAAGGCTGAGCGGGCATTTTCCTATCATTGAATGTGTTTTTTAACAATACTTTTCATTAGCAAAGTTACAGTTTGAAGCTTTACTGCCAAATTTATCTATATTCGTGGGTGAAAATTTCCTGTTTATGAAATTCAGGTTTAACGGCTTAGGAAAATACTATTACGACTTGAATAAAGTGCTGCTTTTCCTGCTGGTTTTGATAATTCTTGTGAATATCTTTCCGCGGCAGGGTAAACTGAAATCAGAATATCAAAAAGGCAAACCATGGCAGCATGATGAACTTATCGCTCCGTTTGATTTTGCTGTAAAGAAATCAGATGCTGAGCTTCAGCGCGAAAGGCGTGGCATTCTGAATAATTCGTATTTATTTTTCAGGTACGACCAGGAAGTGGCAAACAGTCAGCGGGATAAGTTTCTGAGCCGTTTCGATGAGGAATGGGAAAAGAAAAACGGAGCCGACAGTAAGCTCCTGACTGAGCAGTGGCGCACGGCAGGTCAGCAGATCATCGATACCTTGTTCGCCCGCGGAATCATTGAAATGACCGATGAAATCGAGAAAAAGGACAATACATTCAGGATTGCCCTATTGCGAGGGAATGTGGCTTCAATACTGCCGATTTCACATTTTTTTACCGTCAGAACGGCCAATGACTACATTACACGTCAGCTTGGCAACAGCCCGATGCCAAATCATGGATTGATGCTGCAACTCTTGCAGGAATGCATTGCGCACAACGTATTTTTTAATGAAACACTCAGCAATGAGCAGCGTGATCAGGCTTTAAGAAATGTATCAATTACCCGCGGCATGGTGCAGAAAGGGGAGAAGATCATCTCCAACGGCGAACTGGTGACCGAAGAAAAGTACAAGGTGCTTGAATCGTACCGCAATGAATACGAGGCACGCATGGGGAAGTCTTCAGATTACCGCATGTCGATGGCCGGGAAGGTGATTCTTATTTCGGCAGCTCTGCTGGTATTTGCCCTGTTCATGATCACTTTCAGGCGCGATATTTTTGTCCGAAACCGCAATATCGTCCTGCTGCTCTCACTTATTACAATCATGGTGTCGGTTACCACTTTTATTGTCAACCGGGATGTGACGTGGCTCAATGCCGTGCCATTGTGCCTGGTACCTATCATTGTGAGAACATTTTATGATACCCGGCTTGCTTTGTTCGTGCATATCATCACAATAATTATCCTGGGATTTATTGTGCCCAATAGTTTCGAATTCCTTTATATGCAACTTATTGCAGGGATTTTAACGATCATTTCGGTGACAAATCTTACACGGCGTTCGCAGTTTTTCATGACCTCATTTTGGATATTTATCACCTATTCAATGATTTATCTTGGAATGACCCTGTTGCAGGATGCCTCACTGACAGGTATATACCGGTTCAATTTCGTTCTGTTTGGTATCAGTGCATTGCTCACACTTTTCAGCTATCCGCTGATCTTCGTATTTGAAAGGGTATTCGGCATGGTGACGGATGTTTCGCTTATCGAATTATCCGACACACATTCACGGCTACTACGTGAATTGTCGCTCAAAGCTCCCGGCACATTTCAGCATTCGCTTATGGTAAGCAATATTGCTGAAGATGCCGCAACAGCCGTAGGGGCAAATTCGTTGCTCACGCGCACAGGTGCTTTGTATCATGATATTGGCAAAATGGACATGCCTTTGTATTTTATTGAGAATCAATCCGGTAATTTAAATCCACACGATGAGCTCTCAAGCGAGGAGAGTGCCAGGATTATTATCAGCCATGTGATAAGGGGAATTGAAAAGGCCCGCCAGCACAAGTTGCCCGAAATTGTGATTGATTTTATTCGTACGCATCATGGTACGCGTTTTACCCAATATTTTTATAATGTTTACAAAGCATCATCACCGATAAATCCGGTTGATGATTCAGCATTCAGGTACCTGGGACCAGTGCCATACTCCAAGGAAACTTCTATATTAATGATGGCCGATTCGGTTGAGGCCGCATCCAGATCGCTGAAATCTCCAGATGAGCAACAAATCAACGGGATGGTAGATGGCATAATCGACAGCCAGTTGCAAAACGGGCAGTTCATCAACAGCGAACTGACACTGAAGGATATTACGATCATTAAAAAAATCCTGAAAAAGAAACTGCTGAGTATCTACCATGTCAGGATTGAGTACCCTGTGGCATAAGCAGTGAAGGATCGGGCCTGTGTTTTTCGATGTATGCAGTTGCTTCAGGCCCCAGGTTGAACAACAGGTCCACAATGCTCAGGTTGGCAATAAAAGGATGGCGGTCGGAGAAAACCTGGATATAAGGATCCAATTTGCTGATGCCTGATGAGTGTTCCGGATTTTTCTTGTCCAGAATCCTATGTCGCAGGTCAATGGTACTGGTCTCTTTTTCAAATAGTTCTGTCATGCGGATGACAGGATCAAATTTCAGCAGATTGCAGCATAGTCTGATAAGCTGAAAGTTGAACTCGAGCAGCAGGTCAGGCGGATTGAGAATGATTTCAGCAAATTCTGCTGAGTAATACTGGAAATATGGTGATTTGTTGTAGGCTGATTCGAGAGTTCGCCAGTGGATGCGTGTCCATAGTGGAGACGATTCAAGGAGCACATCCTTAGTGAGTGTGTGATTGCCATCAGGTTTAATCACCGGAACCGACAAATACCTGAACCCTGCAGAAGTGAGGATTGCATACCTGTTGCGGCAGGTCTGCTTTGGATAAGTTTCATGAATTTCAACCAATGATTTCTTTGCGTGAAAAAGCCAGCAGAAGTATTCAACACTTGGCAGACAAGCCGCAGGAAGAAGAACCGGTGGAATAGATTTCTGGAAATTCATGCTGCAAAGGTAAATGGCATTAATGAAATGGCGTTTGCAGGAATGAAAAAAGGCCTCAAAAAGGCCTTTTATACTTGAATCGCAGGAAAGGGTTAGTTTGCCGGAGTGCCGATCAGCACTTCATTTATTGCCTGAACAAGCGATGCTTTGGGCAAAGCTCCCATAGCCATTTGCGGCTGCCCGACCATAGGCACGAAAAGTAATGAAGGAATGCTCCGGATTCCAAATGCTGATGACAGTTCCTGTTCGGCTTCAGTATCTACTTTGTAGATGTTGATTTTTCCATCATACTCTTTCGAAAGCTCTTCGAGAATGGGTGCTACCATTTTGCAGGGGCCGCACCAGTCAGCGTAAAAATCGATGAGGCAGGGCATGGTGCCTTCAAATTTCCATTCCTGGTTTTTTTCGTAATTGAATACTTTCTCGAGGAATGTTTGTTTAGTGAGATGTTCCATTATTATTGATTGTTATGATTTACAACTTGTTGAATTATTTTGTCGAGGGAACCAAAAGAACCTGGCTGATGATTTTTTCAAACTCTTCCTTTGGCAATGCTCCCTGTGTCATTTGTGGCTTGCCATTTGCCGGGCAGAACAGCACTGAAGGGATGCTGCGGATACCGAAATAGCCGGCAAGTTCTTTTTCCTGGTCGGTGTTGATTTTATAAATGGTGATCTGTCCTGCATATTTTTGTGCGAATTCTTCCATAATGGGAGCAACCATGCGGCAGGGGCGACACCAGTCAGCATAAAAATCAATGATACAGGGCTTGCTGTCTTTGTAAACCCATGTGTCAGGATTTTTCTCAAAGTCATAGACTTTTTCAAGGAATAGGGCTTTGGTAAGCATGATAGGTTTTCCTGTCTCGCCTGATGCCGGGTTTGCAGGATTTTCGGCTGTTTGCTGGCCCGAAGCTGCAGCAGTTTCTGTGGTTGTGGTTTCAGGCGAGGAGGTATTGCCTTCCGATTTAGGGTTAGCATTTCCACAACTGCTTGCCATGAGTAATAAGGCTATTGCTGATGAAAGGATTGTCGTTTTCATGTATTATTTTGTTTAATTGATTATCAGGCTGCAAAGATATGCAATATTTTTAATATATCGCATAAATATCACTTTTTTCATTTACTTTTGTCAACAAATTCTGTGCCACCGACAATATGTCAGTTTCTTATGACAAGCGAACAACCAACTGATCTGAGACTATTTCTTAAACATCTTGATATCACTCAATTTGGAGAGACGTTCCATGATGAGGAAAGCTGCCTGAAAGTTCTGGCAGATATGAAATGGAGTTCTGGTTTCAAGTGCCGTTTTTGCGGACATACCAAATATGGCAAGGGTAAAACGGCCTATGCCAGGCGTTGTACGCGCTGTAAGAGAGAAGAATCGGCAACGGCTCACACCATTTTTCACCATTGCCGTATTGAGTTGCCTAAAGCCTTTGAAATAGCCTGGCATGTATGCGGGGAGCCGTCGATTACCGGCACAGCATTATCGGATATATTGGCTACCAGGCATATGACCTGTTTGAGGTTCAGGAACCGAATTTTGAAATGTATTAATGAACACAGGGATCTGACCGAACCTGGTGAATAAAAAAAAGGCCGGCTGTGAAAGCCGGCCTTTTTTACATGTTGTAAGAAAGCTTATTTAGCCTTAATTTCAACCCTGCGGTTCAATGCACGTCCTTCAGGAGTGGCATTGTCACCGGCTGGTTTGCTTTCTCCGAAGAATGCTTTCGACAGGCGTGCTTTATCAATACCTTTCTTAACGAGGTAGTTGATAACATAATCGGCACGTTTTTCAGAGAGTTTCATGTTGTATGCATCAGGGCCCTGGGCGTCAGCATGGCCTTCAACCGAAACCGTCACGTCAGTGTGATCTTTCATAATGGTCACAACTTCGTTGAGGTCCTTGGTGTATTTGGTCATTACAACGCTCTTATCGGAAGCAAAGTAAACAACTTTATAAAGGTCGAATTTCTTCACTTCGGGGCATCCGTTGTTTGCAGCTGTTCCGGCTACATCGGGGCACTTGTCGTCAATGTCAGCAATGCCGTCGCCATCAGTATCGGGGCATCCTTTCAGGTTTTTGAGGCCTTTAACATCTGGGCAGCGGTCGTCGATATCAGCAATGCCATCGCCGTCTTTATCGGGGCATCCCTTGAATTCTTTCGGGCCTTTAACATCGGGGCAGCGGTCGTCTTTGTCCATAATTCCGTCGCCATCCTTGTCGGGGCATCCGTTGAATTCTTTCAGACCGGCTTCGGTGGGGCAAGCGTCATCTTTATCAATGATGCCATCACCATCAGTGTCGGGGCACCCTTTGAATTCGGGTTTACCGGCTACATCGGGGCATGCGTCGTCAAGGTCAGCAATGCCGTCGTTATCCTTGTCGGGGCATCCCATGAGTTCAACCTTACCGGGAGTTTCGGGGCAGCGGTCGGTTTTGTCGGGAACGCCGTCACCGTCAGTGTCTTTAGGAGCACCAAAACGGAATTTGAGGCCGCCGGTGAAATGAGCATAGTTATCACGTTTTTCGCCATCGAGTTTGGGTGTGATAACATAATCCAGAGCGCCCTGGAAATTAAGACCTAACCAGTCGGTAGGCCATACGGTAATTCCGAGACCGGTAACCTCTTTCAGGTAAGTGGTTTTTCCATCTTCCTGCTTGAGATCTTTGATGCTTGAAGCACCCAGTCCAAGGTAGATGTAAGGATCGAACCAGGATGTTTCTTTCAGGATGTAACCATTGGCAAATTTGTATGCCAACGCCAGATCTCCTGTCCAGAATTTTTCGTCAGACAGGGGCTGATTTACGAGTGGTTCAGCCATTGATTCCTTTTCAAGTTTGCTGAGGCCAAAGGAGCCTAAAACATTGAATGAAGGATTGATGTAACGGCCAAGAGTAAGTGATGAAGGGAATTTGTAACCTTGCCACCTGGTGTATTTGAACTGATCGGGGAAATCACGTTTCACCATGTGAAAATCTTCCCAATGCCAGTTAATACCTAAGGCCCATTTGTGATCTGAATTCTGGGCAGTGGTCAGGTTTACCGTTGCACCCAGAAAAATGATAACTGCCAATAGAGCGTACTTTCTCATAATTATTTGTTTTTGGTTGTATAATGTATTAGCTATAAAGTTATTATTATTTGTTTGTAAATCAGTTACTTGGTTAGTTAATCATGCCTTTGTTCCAGCTAAAAACATAGCTGTTTGCAGAACGTGCAAATTTCGTATTAAATATACAAAAAGACAAAGCTAAATCAATCATTTTTTTATTTCAACAAGAAATTATTCGTAAAACGCAGTAAATCAGATTATTGATCAATGATAAATAATCTAATTTACGATAAGTTTCAACACTTTTCTGTTATTATTTGCCGAAAGAGATACCATGTAAATTCCCGGATTTAAGCTTTCAAGATTGAAAGTTGCCTGGTTTCCTCCTTGTTTTTGTTCCGCTTCCCGGCTTTCAATTATTGTGCCGGTCACAGTTAATAACTCTATTTTAGCCTTTCCTGTATAGTCAGCGTTGAAATACAGGCTGGTTTTGTCTTTTGCCGGGTTCGGATAGAGAAATGCGTCTTTGCCACCAGAAGTACTTTCAGGTGCGCCCACACCATAACTCGTATAAAGAGCATCCCATCCTTCACCTGTTCCATTGCTGTTTGTTGAGAATATTACGAGCATTTTGCCACTTGCTGCGGTAACGGGAGGCGGTATCTCTGTTCCGGAGAATTCACCCAGTTGTTCATGTGTTGAAAGATCAGTAATAATTACCCTGTCAAGACTGTCGGCTGTTGAGAAGCCGGTAAACCATAATGTTACGAAACCGGCCCCGGGGGGCACGATTTTCCATTTGCAGGCACAATTGTTATTATACCGTTTGATACCGCTGCCATCGCTGAATTCTCCCGAAGGTGCTGTAAGAGTTGTCATACTGCTGCAGTAAACCGGTAATGTGCTGCGATAATCGGCTATCCATCCGCCGGCCTGGTTTGCATCGGAGGAGGAGAATGTAAGATAGAGATGATTTCCGCTCGAGGTAATTTCTGAAGGTAATGTGTTTCCTGAGAATGTTCCGAGTAAACTGGCCGTTGTGGTATCGCCATCATAAACCTTTACTGAATCAATGGTTTCAGTATTAAAAGCGTTGAAATTCAGTTTAATATTGGTAATTGAGTCATGTTCAATGTCCTGTGGTGCAATCAGCCATGAGCAGGATGCGCCGGGAAGGTAGTTGTACCAACCGCTGCCATCTTCCACTGAGCCGTCGAGTGATGAGAGCAGCCTGCTGCCGGTGCAATAATCAGGATAACTGTAATTTATTGTGTCGGGGAACATCGGGATCACTTCCTGGGCATAATTAAAATTTGATCCGCCGGGTGTAAGGTTATCAGTATAGAAATAGCCATCATTGGAGCCACCCCAGCCCCAGTTGAAGTGAAAATAGTTTGCTCCCTGGTATCCGTCACACACAAACGCATGTCCGCTGGTTGATTGCACCCCGGCCCAGCCTGCATAATATAAAGGTTTCCTCTGATCGAGGTTTGTGATCAGGATGCTATCCCAGTCAAGGGTGATACTGTCCCTGAAATAATATTGTGTTTCGGGGCCGCATCCGAAGTATGTTTTCAGTGAATAAGCGGCTTTGTGGTTCCACATTCCGCTGCCATCGGGTCCATAATCCATATCAACTGACACACCCAGGTGAAAGAGCAAAGTAGCTACAGCGTCATTCTCACGAATGATTGATGAAGGCATAGCGTCCCAGTCGTAGGTGGTTGCGCCGAAATCGGCCGATATGGTTCCATAGTCGGGATGGCTGTATGTATAAGAGCCGGTGCCCTGGTCAGGATGCCTGTAATAGTAGAGCAGTTGGCCCATGGCAGTTGCCACACACCCGGCATAGCAATGCCCGCCGGGACCGGCAGCATCGGCAGGACACATAGCATTGTATGGGCTGCCCTGGTTCCACTTGCTTACCAGGAGTGGCGAAACTGAACGTAGATTTGTGTTGGTTCTCAGGCTTTTAAAATCCGGAGATGACAATCTTGACCATTCATCCTTGACATCAGCAGGTACATCAAATTGAGCGATACTGGCATACTTGATCTGTGCCTCGTAATGGCTCATCCATGAGACAAAACTACAGGGCAGGTCATCAGGGTTGTATTTGCTGTCAAATGAATAACCAAGCACAGGCACAATATTATCGACGGCTGATACAATTACGAAGCCACCTGCATTGATCATACAAGTGTAATAACTGAGTATCCCATCTGATTCATTTTCAATAATGTTGGTGACTATAAGTGACCTGTAATCAGGTTGATGGTTTGCAGGAGATTTTTCATAATAGAAATTCACCGCAACACGTTTGGCCGTTTCGAGGCTCACGGTACCGGCTGTTGCCATAAAACCAGCCAGGCAAAAACAAATTATGAACAACGATTTCTTCATAGTCATATAGTTTATTCGTCTCAGTATGAAATGTAATGGCCTAATATAGAAATATTTCAAATGCATCCAATCAAAAAATGCTTCATGATTGGCATGTGCGGGATGAACCTGATAGCTGATGATCAGAAAGTATGATTGTTGATTTACAGAAAGCGACCTATTCAATAACCACTTTGCCAACAGCGACATTTCTTTTGCTCATACATCGGAGGGTGTATATTCCAGCCGGGTAATCCGAAACATTTAACTGCAATGTGGAAAAGTTTCCCTGATAAACCACCTGTTTTGAGAAGATTTCTCGTCCCGATGCATCGGCCAGCGTAATCATACATTCATTGTCAAGTGCACCGTTAATAGTTACATTCAGGATGTCGCGTACCGGATTTGGATAGAAGAACATAGATCCTGCTGTAAGATTGCTGATGCCGGTATAGGTATCAGCCTGGTATGTAATGTTCCAGCCAGAAGCGGTATTGGCCTGATCGGTTTTGAAGATAATGAGTGCTTTACCAGTGCTGAGATTAAGTGTTCCGGGATTGTCACGGCCTGATAAACGATAGAGAGTGTTTCCGGTGTTGATATCGATGATCACGAGGAAATCGTTTTCATCGTAAGTATCAAACTGGTTAAAGGTAAGTGTAATTGATTGCGCATTTTCAGGCATAATCTTATACTTACACACGCTGTTATTACGGTAATCGTAGTTGCCACTGCCATCGGTTAATGTGCCGGAAGGTTCATTCAGGGTTGTAATTCCCGGACAGAAGTTAACGGCCTGCGATGAATATGACGCAAACCATCCATTTTCTGAAACGGCATTATCGCTTGTAAATTTTACAAACATGCGGTTGCCTGTTGCCGTCAGGGTTGCAGGAAGCGACGGCCCCGTTAAAGATGCCAGTATGGGAGATGTTGTGTCAGCCCCATCATAAACAGTAAGGTAGTCATGATTTTCTTCGAGGCTGAACCGGTGAAAAGTAAGTTTAAGGTTAAAGATCGAATCTGTAGGCGCAATGAGCCAGCTGCATCCTGAGTTTTCCATATAAGGCTGCAATGGTCCGCTGCCATCTTCCAGCGATCCGTAATTGCCTGACAGCGTATCTGTTTCTGCACAATAATATGGATAATTGGCATCCGGCACAAAGTTGATTATTGCTCCCTGCCCATAGTTGAAGTTGCTTCCGGAAGGATTAAGGTTTGAGAGAAGGTAGTATCCGTTTGCGGTTCCGCCCCAACCCCAGTTAAAGTGGAAATACTGATCGTCGGAGTAGCCATCCAGGTTGAATGCATGTCCTCCGGATCCAAAACCATGATAATACATTGGATGTCCTGCATCGAGTTGCTCACGCATCAGGCTGCTCCATTGCTCGTCGGTGTAGTTCTCCTTGTAAACGAGAGTAAGCTGGTCAGAATAGCCAAAATAAGTTTTGAGGGCATTGGCAGCATCTTCGCTGTATGCTCCCGAGCCGTCAGGGCTGTACATCATATCTACGGCAATGCCGAAATGTGATTGCAACTGGGCCATTTCAAAATTGAAACCAATGGATGCGTTGCCCATATCATTCCAGTTATATTGAGTGCTTCCAAAATCGGCGAACAGGTAACCGTAATTTTCGCAGTTATAGCCGTGTGAACCTGTTCCCTGCAAGGGCCACCTCCAGTAATAAGCGATTTGTGCCATTGCTGTGGCAACGCAACCGGCATATACATGTCCCCCGGGGCCGTTTGGGTCGGCAGGGCAAAGCAAGTTGTATGGCGAACCCTGATTCCAGGTGCATGTGATCATGGGCTCCACACCTGTCATCACGCTCCTCTGAGACAAAGCCTGTCCACCAAGGTAATGTTTCCACATTTGTGATATCTTTCCGTCGGGTTGCAGGTTATTCTCCCTGGCATATGTAATCTGACCTGCATAACCATTCATCCAGTTAGTTAAATTTTCCGGTTGATTATCAGAAACATACCCATTAGTGAAGGAGTATGCCAGTACAGGATATACAACATCATCGGCCGCAATGATTATAAAACCATTACCTGAAAGGTCAACGATATAATAAACAGGTACACCACTGAGCGAAACGGTTGTTACCTCGTCGCTAAGGGAAAAGTCCTGGTTTGATGATGGCGCTTTTTCGCTAACGACAGTAGTTGCAACTTTCTTAGCATCAGCCTGTGAGACAACTTTTGCTGTCAGTTGCAGCGTGAGGACAAGCAGTATAGAAACAAGGGGTAGAAATAATTTCATGGGAATGAATTTTTTCCAAAAGTAAAAAATCACACTGCATAAAAATATAACAGTGTGATTTTCTGTTGAAATTATTTGCTTATCGGCCCGAAATGTCAGGTAAATCGTCAGGCAGGCATTTGTCCGATAAGCCGCGCAACCTCGTTGGCGACCTGTACATTGTATTCAAGAGCAAGCTGACGGTGGTTCACCAAATCAACAATTGTGCCGATGAAGCATAGTCCACCGGTCAGGAGATAGAGTATCCCCATGCCGATCTGGTTGATCATAAAGCGGTGAATACCGGCAATTCCGATAAAGCCGGCAAGGGCAGTAAGCAAAATAATTTGCGGATCGCGGCGGCGCAGCCTGTACATATTTGCAAAATTGACCAGTTGCTGCTCAGTGTAATTTTTTGTAAGTCCCTGAACGAAGCCCATTTCCTGCATATCGAGTTCGGGCATCAATTGATAAAGAGGTGTGCTCATGGTTTGTTTGGTTAATTGTGTTGTTATTTTGTTTGTTTGCTTGATGCAGTCATCTGATTTTCAACCATTCCGATTTTGAGTAATAGCAGTGAATTTCTGAATACCGCTATTATTCGCCATCCAATGATACCCAGCGCTAAAAATCCAAGCGGGTGCATTTGAACAGATGCTGTAAAATTGCCATGGAAGATGAGGGCTATTGAATGGCCGAGACCACATCCGGGGCAGTATTGAAAACCTGCATTCTTAAGCGGGCACAGTGTGAAATGAGCATCAGTTATTGGTACAGCTGCCAGTACAACCAATGCCGCAAGCCATATAATCGCTTCCGAATTGTTAAAAATGAAGAGCAATATGGTTCTTAAACGGGTGCTCATGGTTATTGTTCCTGCGCTTTTGATGTTTGACGCAGTATCCATGACTAAGTTACAAACCAGGCAGATAAAAAGAAAGGCTGCCATAAACTGGCAGCCTTCATAACTTTTGAGGTTGTGTGATTGCTATTTCACGATGAATTTTCTTGTTGTAATGCCGTTTGATGTGCGCACGGTGAGGAAATACATGCCTTTATTAAAATTGGTCAGATCAAGGTTTTTAACAAAGTTACCCGAAACGCCGCTGAATGTTTCTTTATAAAGCTCTTTGCCGGCCATATCAATAATGTTCATGGTGAAAGGCTCCTCGTTTCTGATGTAGAATCTCACTGTGGTATTGTTTGAAGCGGGGTTTGGCGCAATCATTATTCCATTGATCCCGGCTTTCTCGTCAAGGTCAACATTGCCGATTGTGTATTGCGCCTCAAATCCTTCTGAAGTGTTATAGGAATCGCTGGTAAAAAGAATCATGAAGCCGGTTCCGGTTGATACAATGGGATCGGGAATGGTATTGCCGGTGAATGTTCCCATTAATTGATTGCCGTTAGGGCCTCCGGTTGAAATTACCTTTAGAATATCATCTTCGTCAAGATTGAACGCGGTAAAAGAAAGAGTAAGATCAATAGCATATGGGGGCTTAATTTTCCATACACAATTCGAGCTGTTGTTATAATTCCTGTCTCCGCTACCATCAGCGAATGATCCTTCAGGTTCTAACATGGTTGTGGTACCAGAACAATAAGCCGGGAAAGCAGAGTGATATTCAACTTGCCATCCTGAAGCATGATCGGATGCATCAGTCAAAAATCTTACAAAAAGCCTGTTACTTGTTGAGGTGACTGACCCGGGCAGTGTTGTGCCGTTATATACTCCAAGAAGAGGAGCTGTAACATCTGAGCCATCATAAACATACAATGAATCGCTTGGATGTATATCTAATGTGTTGAAGGAGAGTGTGATGGTTTTTACTGAATCTTCAGGTGCCAGCAACCACGTGCAGTCAAGATTGCCGGTATAATTCGAAACGCCACCGCTGCCATCTTCAAAAGATCCCTGTGCGCCGGTAATTGTATCTGTACCGCAACTGTAAGGGTATCCGGTGCCCGGGTATATGTTTTTTACACAAGCCATTGAATTAGGAAACCCATTGGGGCTGATGATAGAAAAATAGCCGTTCTGATAGCCTCCCCATCCGAAGTTCATATGAAAAGTTTTCGTAGTTCCTGTTACCTGGTAACCATCTACAATCCATGCATGCCCGCCATCAGCACCCTGTCCTGACATGTAAACCGGTTTTTTCTCGTCAAGATTCGGAATAAACTGATTTTCCCATTGAGTTTGAGTCATACTGCCTTTTGCCTGGTAAGTGGCTGTTGAAGAATAACGGAAATAGTTTTTCAATGCCTGAGGCACATCATCACTATATGCACCTGAAGCGTCAGGTCCATAATTCATTTTTACAGAAACGCCGGCATGGTAATTAATAAGAGCCACAGCAGGAATGGATTGCCCTGAAGCATTTGTCAGCTCATTAAGCATTTCATCCCAATCATAATAAGTTGCCCCGAAATTGGCCGACAATGTGCCGTAAGCGGGCATGTAATAACTCTTAGATCCGTTTCCCTGCAAAGGAAAACGATAATAGAACATTATCTGGCTCATTGCTGTAGCAACGCACCCGGTAAGCGCATGACCGCCTGGCCCGTCAGGATCTTCGGGACACATGGCATTGTATGGAAACACCTGGTCCCAAATACTAAGTAATAATGGTGCAACATCAGTGGTTGCAGCAGATGAGTAATCCAGTTCGCCGCTTCTGTAACTCTGCCATAGAGTTGCGATATCAGCAGGAGTTTCAGCCTGATTCTCCCTGACGTACTTTACCTGGTTGGCGAAAGAGTGAACAAAATAATCAAAATTTGTGGCTTTGCCGATTTCAGGGTATATTCCGGTATCGGAGTACCCGAAAACAGGGATGAGCTGATCGTCAGCCGACACGATGATATACCCGCTGCCATTATTCGAAAACACGTAATAGGCTGCAGTGCCATCAATGGTATAAGTGAGCACATCGGTGATGTTCACTTCATCTGCTTTCCAGTTCAGCTGATGGTGATTGATGCGTTCAATTACGAAGTTTTTTGCAACCGTGCGGGCTGACTCTTTTTCAACAAAAGCTGCGTTTACGGTTCCAAATGCCATAATTAGCAACAGAAGCAGGGCAGATAATCGTATTTTCATGGAGATATTGTTTTGTTAATTAATCCACAAAAATAATAATTGTAATGATATTAAATATCTGTTTTGAAATATGAAAACTTAAAATATCTCTCCGCATATCTATTTTGCCGGTGAAATCAAATTTCAGCCGTGCGAAAATGCAGGTAATTCAGTTTTACTAACTTTGAAAACAAACTGAGTTATATGAACATGCTGATTACCAACATCAAAGAGCTTGTACAGGTTGAAAATCGCCCAAAGCTCATGGTTTGTGGTTCCGAAATGGGAACTATAAAAACGATAAAGAATGCATTTCTTTTGATATCCAAAGGAAAGATAGCTGATTTTGGAAAAATGGAAGACCTGTTTTTGCCTGAACTAGCCGGCGGACGGAAATTGAAAATTATTGATGCGGCCGGGAAAATGGTTTTCCCGTGTTTCTGCGATCCGCATACGCACCTTGTATATGCCGGCAGTCGTGAGATAGAGTATGTTGATAAAATCAGGGGATTGTCATACGAAGAGATTGCCCGCAGGGGTGGAGGAATTTTAAATTCGGCAAAACGTCTGCACGAAGCTTCAGAAACTGAACTTGTTGCCGATGCAATGCAAAGGCTGGAAGAGGTGATTCAGTATGGTACAGGAGCCGTTGAAATCAAAAGCGGTTATGGCCTTAATACTGAGGATGAACTAAAAATGCTGAGGGTCATCAGGAAACTGAAAGAATATTCACCGCTGACTATCAAGGCAACATTCCTGGGCGCCCATGCTGTTCCGGCGGAGTTTAAGAGCAACCCTAATGAATATGTTGACCTTATCATCAATGAGATGATACCACTGGTAGCATCAGAAGAACTGGCAGATTATATTGATGTGTTTTGCGACAGGGGCTTTTTTACGGTGGAAGATACCGAGAGAATACTGATGGCAGGGATAAAGTACGGACTCAGGCCTAAAATCCATGCCAACGAGCTCGACTATTCGGGCGGAATTCAGGCTGGTGTTAAGTACAATGCGCTCTCGGTAGATCACCTGGAATACACTGGCGACGAGGAAATCAGAACGTTGCTGGGATCTGAAACCATGCCGACAATACTTCCCGGCGCTGCATTTTTCCTTAATATGCCTTTGGCGCCGGCCCGTAAGATGATTGATGCGGGATTGCCGGTTGCTGTGGCCAGCGATTTCAACCCGGGCTCATCACCTTCAGGCAATATGCAGCTCATTCTTTCTATGGCATGCATTCTTTATCGTATGACGCCTGAAGAAGCTATAAATGCAGCCACTATAAATGCCGCTTATGCGATGGGTTTGAGCGAAGAACTCGGAAGTATAGCTGTGGGGAAAACTGCCAATGTATTCATTACCAAGCCCATTCCTTCGCCGGAGTACATGCCATACGCCTATGGCAGCAATAAAGTTGAAACGGTTATTCTGAACGGTAAAATTGCCTGGTAACCGGCCAGGGAGTCCGGTTTGGATAAAAAAAGAGAAGCTGCCTTTGTCAGAAGCAGCTTCATCCTTTGTCAATTCAATGTTATTCTGAGTTATTTTTTTGTTGGTTGTGACATTGCCGAATGCTTTGTTTCGCTAGCCGGAGCCGGTTTGGATGCCGGTGTGCTTGGTGGAGCAGAGGTTGTTTTTACTTTCGGGCTTGCCTGAGCCTTCTTGTGATGCTTGTGAGCAACAGCGTTTTTATTTGTTGATGCCTGAACTGACTTGTTTTGTTCGGCCTTAACAGCACTTTGCTGCGTTGTTGAAGGCGCTTTGGTTTGTACGTTCGCTGTCTTAGGTTCAGCTACTGGTTTGGTTGCATCCTGTTTAGCCATGGTTGTTTTAACAGGTTCTTTCTTTTCAACAGGTTTTTGGGTTTGAGCCATTGCGATTGTTCCAGCCAGGAGCAATGCCATCGATGTCATTACGATCGTTTTCATTTTGTTTAAATTAGTATTGGTTGAATTGAAATGACATGCAAAGTAACTGCTCTTTCGGGGCGGAGAGTATAAAAATACAGATAAAGAATGTTAACGGAAATATTAATAAATGTTAAGACTATCGCCCCTTTTAAAATAAATTAAAATTATTATATTGATATACTGTTACTTCTGATCAAAACCTTTTCTTTTCAGAAGACTCTCAATCCATTGAACTATGAATTCCAGCACCTGTTCTTTTATTGGTTCGTTGTGCAGTTCATGAAACTGACCGCTCCATGATTTGAATGTACATTTATCTGGACATTTCTCAGCAAATTGTACACTGGCATCATACGAAGTGATCTGGTCGGCATTGCCATGCAAAAGCAGCAGGGGAACATGCAGGCGTGCTGCATTGTTGATGGCCCGCTCGCCTGATTTATTGATAATGAAGAATGTGCTGAGCGAAACTTTCCAGTGTATCAAAGGGTCGTTGTCATATGCCTCCTGAACCACTTTATCATGACAAAGATCAGATGATTTTAATCCGTTGGGCATCAGGAGAGAAGGCATCATCGGTTTGATTAATGATGCTATCACCCGGATAATACCTGATGGCGGGTGGGCAAGCCTGAGCCAGGGGCTCGATGCGATTGCACCAATGATAAGTTCAGGATGCTTGAGTGCAAAGCTGATGACAAGGCCACCGCCCATGCTCTGGCCATATAAGAAAACCGGAATTCCGGGATACTGACTTTTTGTAAATTCCACAACAGCCTTCATATCGTCCATCACCTGGTCAAAGGAATCGAAATGCCCGCGTTTGCCGGGTGACCTGCCATTGCCTCTCAGATCGGGAGCAATGAAAACAAAGCCATGATCGGAGAGCGTTTCACCGGGGTAAATGAATCGTCCGCTATGATCGGAAAGCCCGTGAATCAGTATGATCGCTGCTCTTGGTTTTGATACAGGATGCCAGGTGCGGGTGAAAAGGCTTTCACCTGAAGGTAATTGAATATACGATTCTTCCATGGCTAATCAGGTATTACAATTTTGGTTATTTGTTTCGCATCACGCTCTGAATTCTTCCAATGGCTTCGGCATCGGGTAAAAGTAATTCGTATTCCGGTATTTTTATGTTACCTCCCATTGCAATATCAGGGTTATAATATTCCATGGCACCTTTATAATATGCTTTTGCCGAAAGATGGAGTTCCCGGATGCCCTCAATTTGTGTTAATTCGTTGATATTGAATTCATTGATTCCGCATCCGGGCATTATAATAATTCTTCCCGCCGACTGCTTCACAAGTTTCCGGATCATTTCAATTCCCTGAAGCGCTGTTCGTTTCCCGCCTGATGTCAGAACACGGCTTATACCACAGTTAATGAGTATTTCCAGCGATTCTTTATGGTTCTTCGACATATCGAAGGCGCGGTGAAAGGTCACGTTCATGGGTTTTGCAGCATCAATTAGAATCTTCAGCCTCTTCTCATCAACAGTCCCTTCTTTAGTAAGAATACCACAAACAATGCCATCGATTCCGGCTTTCCCGGCTTCCTCTATTTCCAGGAGCATCGCCCTGAATTCAACTTCTGAATAACAAAAATCACCCTCGCGGGGGCGGATCATTGCATGAACCGGAATATGCAGTTCATTGCGCACCAGTTTCATAACGCCTGCGCCGGGAGTTAGCCCGCCTTCAGCCGGCGCTGAACATAACTCAATACGGTTGGCACCGGCATTTTGTGCAATTATTGCTGCTTCGGGGGAGTAAACGGCAATTTCGAGAACCATGTTATAAATTCTATAGGATAAAGTGGGGCTAAAGTAAGCAATTGCTCCGGACTCCTGTCCTGAATATCAGGAATGAAAGGGTCACCGGTATCGTTCCCGAACCAGATAACAGTGTTTCTTTTTCAGACAATTGTCAGATTGTTAGTACTATACGGGTCTCTGATTAAAAATATCATCCAATTTAAGAACAATCACAATAGTCAATACCTTATCTTTGGCTTGTTTAAAATAATGATCATGCTCGAAGAGAATTTTGTGAAGTATATCGAAAATAGTCTCAGGAAGAATTGGGATCTACCGGCATTTAACGATTACGGCGGCGAGTCGTTCAGGTATTCTGATGTTGCGATTCAAATATCCAGGTTACATGAATTCCTGAAGCAAGCTGGTGTAAATCAGCAGGATAAGGTTGCACTTGTTGGCAAAAACTCAGCCCGGTGGTGTGTTACGTACCTTGCAATTGTAAGTTACGGGGCAGTTATTGTTCCAGTATTGCCTGAGTTTAAACCCGACGACCTTCACCATATCTTGAATCATTCTGATGCAATGATGGTTTTTGCCGATGATGCGATTGTTAAAACGATTGTTAACGAGCAACTTACCGGAATAAAGGCTGTGTTTTCAGTTGGAGATTACCACCTGAGTAGCAGCAAAGACAATGTGATTGCCGCGGCCTTTGAAAGATCATCGCTGATGAAACCTTTGCAGGAATCGGATCTTACACCGGAGAAATTCAGCTTGCCCGAAGTACCCAATGAGAACCTGGCCCTGATAAGCTACACATCAGGAACAGCAGGGTTTGTAAAGGGTGTGATGCTCCTGCACAACAGCCTTGCTGCCAATGTGAGATATGCACAAAATAATATGCCGCTTAAATCAGGGGATAATATTGTGTCGTTCCTGCCTTTGGCCCATGCTTTCGGTGCAGCCTTTGAATTCCTCTTTCCTTTTTCGCTTGGTTGCAGCATCACCATACTCACCAAAACACCATCACCGCAAATTGTCATGCAGGCATTCCAGGAAGTAAAACCTGCACTGGTGCTATCGGTGCCGCTGGTTATCGAGAAAATCTTCCGCAAGCAGATACAGCCTGTTATCAATAAATGGTATATGAAAGTGCTGCTTGTTATCCCCGGGGTTAAAACGAAGATACATAAGAAGATATGTGACAAATTGGTTGGCGCTTTCGGCGGACAGTTCCATGAAATAGTTATCGGAGGCGCTCCTTTTAATAAGCAGGTTGAGCGATTCTTCAGAAAGATTAAATTTCCGTTTACCGTTGGCTACGGCATGACCGAGTGCGGCCCGCTCATCAGCTATCAAAACTGGCGCGATACACAGATCGGCGCATCGGGGCAGATAGTGGATACGCTGCAGTTGAAGATTGATTCGCCTGATCCTGAAAATATTCCGGGTGAAATAATGGTAAAAGGCGACAACGTGATGCTGGGCTATTACAAAAATCCGGAATTAACGGCTGAAATCATCGACGCAAACAAATGGCTTCATACCGGCGACCTTGGGCTTGTTGACAAAGAAGGACGCATCTATATTAAAGGGCGCAGCAAGAGTATGATACTGGGGCCCAACGGTAAGAACATCTATCCCGATGAAATTGAAAACCGTCTGAATAACCGTCATGGCATTGGTGAATCGCTCATCGTGAGCCGCAACGATAAACTGGTGGCACTCATTTATCCCGACCAGGACATGGTTGCCAAAGAGAAGCTTACGCATGAAGACCTCGAAAAGCTTTTCGAACATCACCGGAAAGCTGTGAATCACCAGCTGCCTCACTTTATTTCTATCGCACAGGTGGAAATTCAGGATAAGGAATTTGCCAAAACACCAAAGCGGAGTATCAAGAGGTTTTTATACTCTTAAGAAACTCTACAAACGTTCTGCATTACTTCAGCCTGTTGATCTCTTTGGCGAGTTGCTCGCCCACCCCGATTTTATACCCTTCAGAATAGTACAGCAGGTTGCCGCTTTTATCGCTGACGACGATCACAGGCAGGTTCGAGTTTGATTTACGCCCTTTTATTTTGGTGACAGCATCAATTAATTTGCCATCGTCATCATAAGCAAAAAGACTACCAGCCGGCAGGTTTTTGAATGAGGCAGGTTTGAAAGCCTGCGTTACATTGCCTTTGCTGAGCAGGAACACAAGGCTGCCGTTCCATTTTTCTATCACAGAACTCACGGCAGGAATGTCGGCCATTACATGTTTCGATGGCTCTTTGTCGGGGTCAATCCAAATCAGGATGGCTCCCTTTTTTTGCACAATCTCATTGAGAGAAATGGTTTTACCATCTTCATAGCCTGTTAATAAATAATTTTCCGGGTTTACAACTCCCCATGCTTTGGGCAATTCTGATGATTCCCTCATAGTTACTTCCACATCAACCGGTTTGCCTTCGGGTACGTCGAAAAATGTGAGCGATGATAGCACGCTGCCATCGGATTGCCGGTTACCGGTAACCAGGTAATATTGCCCTGCCTCAACCGTTACCTGCTTCTCAAAACCAGAGAGCGGCTGGCCGTACTCAAATTCAAGTGACCGGTAAACTCCTCCGGATAACCGGGCTACTGTGAAATTGATTGCATATTTGGGATCAGTTGCCGGGTTTCCATTAATAAAATGGATAGTTCCCCGCTTCGCAAGATTCTCTTTTAGAGCTTCAAAAGCCACGTTTTGCCAATCATTATCCGACCAATACTGCGGAATGCCGGTAGCCGGATTGAGCCTTGCCGGTATTGCCAGGCTTCTGCAGAGTGCTACAAAAAACACATCGCGCGAACGGCTGTCGGCGACTTTCAGTTCATACACTCCCCCGGGTGAGAGCGGCGCCCGCGAATGCATGTTTGAAATGTTGTCAATTTTGATGTTCGACTTTATCCAATCGGTGACCACATTGATATCCTGCTGAGCTTTTTGTGCGAAAAAAGCGTCGAATTTCTGTTGCAGGAATGACCGCCAGCCGAGCATCATTTCGTTGGCAATGCGTCCCGACATCACATAGCGGGCAAAGAATTCCCGGTCCTGCGGTTCTGAACTGCCCGAATATTTAAATGCATTGTCAAGATGATCACGTAAAATCGCTTCCCGGGTATCGCGAAGATCTTTTTCAGAAATCACATTCAGCATATACATCGCCCATTGCAATTCTTCGATTGGGGTATTCTGAAGGAACGATTTGATTTCCTTATAGTTGCCGTAACAGTGCGTAAGATAATAAATGGATTTTTCGCGGCTGATCCCGAGTTTATCGGCAAAAGTCACAGCTTGGGCCGAATCAACAAAAGTGGCCATATAGGATGAACGGATCGAATCTTCCTCATGCAGCCGTCTCGCGTTTCGGGCTTTTTGTTCATCCGTAGCATTTCCTGACAGAGGTGTTTTTTCAACCGGTGGAACAAGGTCGAAGTCCTGGGTAACCGGGTGTGACCGTCCGGGTTGCAGGACAATTGTATCAGTTGATTCTACGGTAATTTTCCTGTAATCGAACTTGTCACCTGAAGACGCCCAAATGAGCAGGTCGCCGAGGCCGGTGGTTATGCCGCAAAATCCTCCGGAGTTGGTTTTTTGTTTTGCAATAGGGTAAAATTCAGCATAGTTGTACAACTGAAATTCAACGCTGGCTTCGTTAACAGGCTTTCCTGCTTCATCAACTACTTTTATAACTATCGGTTTGGTCTCAGCATAATTTGCGATGAGGTTAAGTTCGGCAAAACGTTCCTGGTTTTCGATAACCGGTTCATTGCCTGTGTAATGGCCATATGCGCGGGTGTGCACCAGCATGGCCCTGCGGGCAGGTTCGGCAAACCAGCCCATATTGAGAGCCGGCTCAGGTTCACAGGCACCAAGGAAGTACCATTTTCCATCGACCCAAACCTCGACCCAGGCGTGATTGTCGTCGCTGTGAGCCCAGCGTGGCGTGTACACCTGCCGTGCCGGAATACCGACTGTGCGAAGGGCTGTTACCGTAAATGTAGATTCCTCTCCACAGCGGCCGAAGGAGGTTTTTACTGATGCCAGCGGAGAACTGGTGCGCTCGTCGCTGCCACGATAGGTAACTTTTTCGTGACACCAGTGATTTACTTCCAGCGCGGCATCATACATTTTCATCCCTTTGATGCGTGCTTTCAGTTCGGGATACATAGCCAGCCTGAAAGTGTCGAGGTTTTCATTGTTGATGCGAAGGGGCAATACGAAGTGCAGAAAAACGTCTTCCGGAATTTTCGTTCCCCAGGCCATTTCATTGCGGGCTTTCAGCGACATCTTTACAGCTTTAAGGAAGAATTTACCGTTATAATCGGCCATGTCGCTGAGCGGCATGTAGGCATATAGATATTGCAAGGCCTGCTTTTCGTCGGGAGTGAGCGGAGTTTTGAATACACCGAACAACTCGCCTTTCCGGCCCGAAGCCAGTTGCTGCTGCCGGTCAAACATCCGGTTCATGTCTTTCAAGGTGGCCTGGTTCCTGATGAGTTGTGCCTGAACGGCAAAAGCATTCAGCAATGCTAACAGCAGAATGAAAAGAAATTTTCCCGTTTTCATATTGTGACTTTTCTTTGGTATCGACAAATGTAACTTTTAACAAAGTATTCGAACAAAAAAAGCCTGCCTGATGATTTCCGGCAGGCTTGTAAGTTTTGACCGATGCAATTATTCAACGGTTATTTCATCAGCAAATATCCAGGCAGCACCAGGATTTCCTTTGTGCCCTTCGGGGCATGTGCCCGTGTTTGTTCCGACTACTTTAACATAGCGGGCTTCAGCAGGTGTAATCGTGAGATCAAAGTTCTTGATAATCACCCCGTTTTTTTGCCATGGAATATCGTTTTTAACAACACCGGCACTTTTAAAATTCACTCCGTCATCTGAAAGAAAGAACTCTACCTGCACAGGCATAAAAATCCATGCATTTTCGTCCTGAAGGAATCCTGCCGAGAATTTACTTACAGTTTTCTTTGCCCTGAGGTCGATCACTGCTTCGAGGTTATCTTTCTCAAAACCAAGCCATCCGCCTACACGGAAGTCTTCGTTGCCGCGCATATTGTCCACAAGGGTAAGGCCCCCGTTGCCTGAATATTGCCCTGCTGGTGAAGTAATAAGTTTGCAGTCCTTTGTAATCTCCATTTTCACAAATTCAGCACTTACAACCGGGCTTACCAGTTTTTTCTGCTGTGAGAAGAATTTGATTTTTGAAGTTTCACTGATTTGAATAGGAGTGGTGTAAGGCACGTTGTTGCCCATGCGGTCAGCACCTGATGCAGTTACCATGATGGTTGCACCGGCAGGCCCGCCGAACTCTAGTGTTTTAGTGCCGTTATAAGTTTTAACAGCATCTTTAAGATAAGGTGCAGGCAAAACCAGGTCATTGGTAATGGCTGTCACTGGTTCGTTTTTCTTTCCAACACCCCATTCTTTGTTCGGCTGGTTGCCCATCGCAAAGTTGAGTTCTCCGCCTTTCATAATGGCTTCATGTTTCAGGAACGAAGCACCATAGGATTTGCCATTGAGCGTAGCCGACTGGATATAGTAATTCGCGGATGAAAGGTTATTTGCTTTTATAACAAATTGCTTCCCATTTTCAAGGTTAATGGTCACTTTCTCGAACCAGGGTGTTCCGATCACGTAGAAATCGCTTCCGGGGTTAACTGAATATATTCCCATGGCACTCAGCACAGCCCAGGCCGACATCTGTCCGCAATCTTCGTTACCGATCAGGCCGTCGGGGTTGTTATGGTAAAACTCAGTCATGATGCGGTGAACAATTTCCTGCGTTTTCCAGGGTTGACCGGCAAAAGGATATAGGTATGCTATATGGTGGCTGGGTTCGTTGCCGTGAGCATACTGCCCGATAAGACCGGTGATATCGCTTTGATCGCGCCCGGTGGTTTTATTAGAAGCGCTGAAGAGTTCGTCGAGTTTGGCAGCTAGTTTGTCCTTTCCGCCAAGGAGATTGGCAAGACCGCTGATATCCTGGGTTGCTGTAAAGCTGTATTGCCATGAGTTGGCTTCAGTAAAATTGTAATTCACCTCGGTAGGATCGAATGGTGTGTACCAACCACCATTGATGCGGGCTCTCATATTACCGGTCGAAGGATCAAACAAATGCTTGTAGTTCTGTGCCCTGCGGATGAAATACTTATACTCATCTTTTTTGCCCAGAGCACTGGCATATTTTGCAATGCACCAGTCATCATAGGCATATTCGAGAGTTTTTGAAACGCTTTCGGCTTCACGGTCACTTGGAATAAAACCATACTGATCAAGGGCTTTGAGGCCAGGATTGTCGCGGGTAGCTGATTTCTTCATCGCGTCAAAAGCCTTCGCTGCGTCGAATCCTTTAATACCTTTCATATAGGCGTCAACGATCACAGGAATTGAATGATAGCCTATCATACACCATGTTTCATTGGCCTGAAGTTCCCATACAGGCAATAAACCGCCCTGGTCATACTGGGTGAGAAAGGTTTTGATAAAATCAAGGGTACGTTTCTGGTCAATTATGGTCATGAGCGGGTGGTAGGCGCGGTAGGTATCCCACAACGAGAAAACAGTATAATAATTGAATCCTTCGGCACGGTGATTTTTGAAATCACGCCCGCGAAAGGTACCGTCAACATCCATATATATATTGGGGACAACCATAGTATGGTACAAAGCGGTGTAGAAAACAGCTTTCTGGTCATCACTCCCGCCTTCAACTACAATCTTTGATAATTCCTTGTTCCATGCTGTATGTGCGTTGTCCTTAACTGTTTCAAAATCCCAGCCGGGGACTTCTTTTTCAAGGTTTTTCCTGGCGCCGGCTATACTTGTGGCTGAGATACCAACTTTTACAAGGATTTTTTCACCATCGGTGGTCTTAAAATGCAGGTAGAGCTTTACGTTTTTGCGTTTGTCGAGGGCAAGCCTTTCAGGAAGCACAACATTGTTTGAAGCGAGGCTTGAACCCGCAAAAGGTTTTGAAAACTTTGCCACAAAGTAAACTACCTGGTTGTCGGCCCAGCCTGAAGAGGCGCGCATGCCTTCAACCTCATCGTTGCCGAGGATGCGAATTGAGGCTTCCTTGGCATCGTCGCGGTGGAAAAGGTCAATGAGTATGTTGGCTTTGTCGCTGGCAGGGAAGGTGTACTGGTGAAAGCCAACTCTTTCGGTAGCTGTGAGTTCTGCGGTGATGCCGTAATCGTCGAGTTGTACCTTGAAATAGCCCGGAGTGGCTGTCTCATTTTTATGACTGAAATGCGAACGATATCCCGGTTTATCATCCGCGCCATTGTTGAAGCGGGGTTCACCGGTGGTAGGCATGAAAAGTATGTCGCAAAGGTCGGGAACGCCGGTTCCGCTCAAATGCGTATGACTGAAGCCATAAACATACTCATCGTTGTAATGATAGCCACCACAGCCGTCCCATCCTTCGAGGCGGGTGTCAGGGCTTAGCTGCACCATGCCGAAAGGCATTGTAGCCCCGGGATAGGTATGCCCGTGACCGCCGGTGCCTATGAAGGGATTTACATAGTCAACAGGTGATTTCTGCGCAAAAACAGTGAAACTTAAAAGGACTAAAGCCGGAAGAAGGATTCGGCTTACCAATGATTTCTTCATATGCTTTGTGATTAATTTTAGGATTTCGGGAATGAAGGCGTAAAGGTACGCTTAATAAATTTTATTAGAAAGTGAGGCAGGAAAAAGTATTCAAATAACTGAATGATTGGAATTTTCGTGTGCATCCATTTCAAAAATGTCATAATCACGAAATGCTTTCGATACAATCTGACAATATTGCGTTAATTTGTTTCAGGAATGTTATTCACAAAACATCAGAAAATTAAGCTTATGAACATCAAATCTCATGTTTGCCTTGTATTAATTATCAATATGATAACTACAATGGTGATTGCCCAGGAGCCGGCTGTGCCAATAAAGCCCAGGCATTATGTGTGTTACAAAACCCACGAGCCGTTAAACATCGACGGGAGACCTGATGAATCTGACTGGGCAAAGGCAGAATGGACTGATTATTTCGTGGATATCGAAGGCTCTA
>DAONEL010000027.1:0-26085 GCA_035403045.1 Bacteroidales bacterium | reverse complement strand
TGTTCATGGGTAAGTTTCTTGTACATGCCATACAAAAAGCCAATTTCGCGGCCGCCAACACCAATATCACCTGCAGGAACATCCGTTTCGGGACCAATAATTTTCCACAGTTCGAGCATGAACGACTGGCAGAAACGCATGATTTCATTGTTCGATTTACCCTTGGGGTCGAAATCCGAACCACCTTTGGCTCCGCCCATAGGCAGTGAAGTGAGGCTGTTCTTGAAAATTTGTTCGAATCCCAGGAACTTCAGGATCGAAAGATTTACACTCGGGTGGAAACGAAGTCCGCCTTTGTAAGGGCCTATCGCATTGTTGAACTGAATCCTGTAGCCCAGGTTGACGTTCACTTTGCCATTATCATCGACCCAGGGAACTTTGAAGGTCAGAATGCGGTCGGGTTCAACCAAACGGTCAATAATACCTGCCGTTTCAAATTGAGGGTTCTCGTTGCAGACGTCTTCAATTGATTCGAGGACTTCACGAACTGCCTGTAAGTACTCAACTTCTCCCGGATGTTTTTTCTCCAGGTTCGACATGATTTTTTCGACTTCCATGATCAGAAATGTTTAAGAATGATTGTGTATATTTTAGAATTCTTTGTTATTGAATTAACAGCACAAAGGTATCTTTTTAAGTAAATCACGTAACAAAAGCTGGTAAATTATTTTGTTTCAAAATAAGCAAACCACTGTCAGTTTTAATCAGCTTTGATGGTTTTCACCACCTTGCCTTTTTCGTAAATAACAGTTTCTGAAATAGTTCCATCAGAGTTATATACAATCTCACTGCCGTGTTTCAGATTGTTTTCATAAGATACGAGACGGCTGACACTTCCATCCGGATTAAATCCTTTCAGCTTTCCTGCACCCTTCACATAAAGCCCCTCACCTACTTTCATCCCTTTTTCACTGAAATATTCCCATTTACCGTCATACAATCCTCTTGCGAAATTCCCCGTAATCTTCACTATACCCGATGGATACCAATAAGTATAAGGCCCGCTGAGCGTGTCGTTCTCATAAGTTTTTTCTTCAAGTTTATTCCCGTTTTCGTCCCAAGCCACCGACAGGCCATTCTTCAGTCCGTCCGCATAATGATCCTCACTTTGTTTGGAACCGTTGGCATACCATCGGGTCATCAAGCCTTCAGGTTTGTCTTTCCTGAAAGTCGCCTCCTGCTGTTTAGCCCCGTTATCAAAAAACCATACAGCATTGCCGTTGAGCTTCTTACCGGAATAGTGCCGCACCGACATCACCTGTCCGTTGGGGTAATAGTCAGTTTGCGTTTGGGTGCATGATGTGGCCAATAACACCATCAATAAAAATGAGATAACACCAGTAACGCCCTGCTTCATCATAATGTTTTTCAGTTTATGGATTCACTCTGTTGGAAATCAAGTTGTTTCAAGGAAAGTTTCATCTCGTCCACAAAGAAATGTTCCCTGCCCTTATTCCAGATGTATGCTTTTATAACAGCATTCGCATCTGTTTTCTCAGGAATTATAACGGTTTGAAGTACCCTGTACCAATTCCCTGCCGAAGCATAGTTGCTGATCACAGCACCTTTCCATATAAGGGGCTCTTTACCGGGAACCTCAAGAGAAAGCACAAGAATGGCTTCTTTTGGCTCACGATCAAACCATACCCATGCTTCAGCCACAGCCTTACACTCGCCTGTGAAACCTTCGGTATTGCCCGGCTCAATGACGAGCCCGGGGCTGTATTCAATGGCTGAATCGACTTTCATTGAGTTTGCTCCGGAGTATGCAAAGCCTTTTGAAAGATTCTCCTGCGGGATTGGCAAGGGATTTTCCTCGAAGGTCATCTGCCGTTCAGCAATAGTTTTCTCCTTTTCTGAATAATTTTCAGGTCTGGTTTTCGAAAAAACATAAAGCTCTGACAATCCACCGTAATCAATATCCAGGAGCCGGTAAGGATATAATGCTTCAATAATATCTTCTGCCTCTGCAGGGGATGGTTTCGTCCAGGCATATAAAAGGTAAGGTGTGCCACAATTACGTACTTTTTGACCCAGCGATTTCAGACTGTCATTAGTAACATTGGTCATCGACAGCAATGCGCTATCATCCTGCTTGTCAAAATAGTATGTAATGTAATATGGGTTATTGGCACTCACGATATTCGTCACATTTTGTTTGCCGTATTTCGCTCCTACGGTTAAGATCTGCTTCGCAACGTCCCGAAATTCACCGAAGTGCTGTTTATGATAATAGTTACCGTAACCTGCCGTGGAATAAACCCCGGCGATAAGAAAAACCGCCAGTATGGCAGAATGAACCGGTTTCAGGCGATCCCCGCCAAAGGAGAAAAGAAAGAACAGTAAAAATACGAATGAAAAAATAAGTACCGGATGCTGCAGAACCGGGTTTACTCTGACGCTGTATATATAACCGATTGCCATTGGCAACAGGAAAAACAGCAAAACAACGAAACGGTACTTGTTGTGAACCAGATGTTTACGGTTAACCCAGGCAAGTGTTGCGGCAACAACCAATGTGACAATCAGTATCCATGCCTGGTGATTGAAAATAAAGAGAATATGTTCGGCTATCCAGGCCGGCGTAGGTTTCCCGAGCCATAGCCCTACTCCTTTGTAGGTGAGATGGTTAAGTGTGATATACAGGTGAGGCAGAAAGAGCAGGCAGGCAGTAGCACCTGCCATGATGTAACCTGCCAGCATCCGGCGTTTGACAAGGAAAAGGCCGGTAAATCCGATAATTGCTGCAAGCAGGAAACTGAAATAGTGGTTATACATACACAAGGCCGCTGAAACGGTGTACCCGGCCAAATCAACTATCCGGGTTGCTCTTTTCCTGGTCTCATAATATTGTGAATCAACGACCCTGAACCAAAACCAGGCATTGAGGAGGCAGAAGAACACCCCTGCACCGTAAGGCCTGGCTATCTGGCTGTAAAGCAACGGAAATTCAAGGAATGCAACGGCTGCCGACGAAAAGAGCCCGGCAACCACCCCGAATAATTGCCTGCCGACGAGAAAAGCAAACAAGACTGCCAGTATGCCAAAAATTACAAACGGAAACCTGAGTGATGCTTCTGAAATGCCAAAAAGCTTTATCCAGTACCAAAGCATAACCTGTATTCCGCCCGGGTGCCCATCTACATAAAACCCTTTATCAACGAGTTCGTGAAAACTATTGAACCTCAACCTGTTGATTGCGCTTAACTCATCATTGGAAAAGGAAAACGAGGCGTAATGGTAAAACCGCATGAAAGCTGCAACCACCAGAATAACAGCGAGCCAGAGATAAACCGGGTCGATCTTTGTTATGGATTTTGGCAATTTCATGGTCGAACTGTTTGACAATCTGGTTAAGGCTGATAATCCTTTGCTTCGTCACTTTTTACCGGTCTGCAAAGGTAACAATCGAACACAAATATCATCGGCCATCAGTTCTTCCTCACCATGAGGCAGATAGAAGTAAACCAGCACAGTGTCAGCGCTCGTGCCTGCCGGTAGCATCGACTGATTTTTAATCTGAACCCATTTGCCTTTCTGATTTACACCCCTCAGATATAGCGGGTTATAGCTCACCGACGCGCCTTTCAGCCTGAAATCAGTAACCATGGCCGCATTGCTGTACATATGATCGGAGTATAGCGCAGCCGTAACAAGCACACCATGTGACTGTTGGTCAGCGTTTATAGCAAGAGGCACTTTGATTGTATAACTGAACCTGCTTTTATCGTTAAAAAAGGTAGCATGATCACCTGATGGCGCATCCCCGGTACGGGTAACCTTTGACGATACAGATTCTGCAGAACCTTCAAAATCATTACAGACAACCAATGGATAATCCGTTGTTTTTAAAGATGTTATCTCAGGTTCAGCAACTGTTCTTTTGGGCAAATAGGATACATATTCTACCTCGAAATCATCAATATAGCAGGGTTGCGAACCGGCAGTGTACCAGAAATAAATCCGGACCTTATCAGCCCTTTTAACCGGCATCTCATCGAAGAACTCTCTTAATATCCACGCCTCTCCAAAGCCCTCTCCATTAATTGCTAAGGCTTTGTATTTGATGGTTTCAGTCCCTTTCCGGTAATCGAAAACCAGCACCGGCTTGGCCCCGGCTGACAATTTTAACCTGGCAGCAACGCGGATATAGCCTTCACTGCCATTGAAATAACTTTCCGGATCATCTTCAAATAGAACACTATACGACGCACCTGCCTCAATTTTGCATGATTTATTTCCCGAAAATGCCTCTGCTGATGTCACTTTATCCTTTCCCTTCCAGCGATCGTCCGAAGGGCTCTCCATATCATTTTTCCATGACAGGGAGCCGTTAATTATTTCTGCCGGCTTGCCAAACCAGTCATAAGAAGTTCCTTCTTTCATGGTCAGCAACTCAACCTTCAGGTCATCGGCCCGGATAGTTCCGCCGGTCGAAAGGAATGTTACAAATACACTGTCAGAAACAGAACGGAGATACGGAATATAGCTGACATATTCTGAATATGACCATTTCCCCGGTTGAAGCGCATGGGAAACCGACAGTTCGCTTTGTCCGTAATAAGCGTTGTCGTGCCCGTATTCAATGCTTATTTTAATGCCGGACTCACTGTTATTCTTCAGAAACATTCCCCCAATCTTCAGCAGGACAGGCTTACCGGTTCGTTCGGAGGCCATGCTTCGCGAAAAAACCTGCACAGGGTTAATGGTATCAACCTCCAGGCAATGATTCCCCGAGAACGATCCTTTTATTTCCCTGGCCACTGAGTTGTTGAATATTTCAGTTACCGACTCATAATCAGTTTTAAAACTTTGCTTCATCTCAACCGACTCTCCCGGAATGTAATATGAGCCGGCAGGCTTGAAACTGAAAAAATTGGAGATGTAAGCCCTTGCAGTTACCGGGCCACGCGGATAAACCCAGATTATCTGCTGTAATAGCTGCATGGCATTCAATGCAATAAGCAAGGCAAACCATGCGATTGTCAGAGTAAGCCTTTTACCCGATGCAATGTTGCCCAAGAGGTAAACCAGTAGGATAGCAACAAATGCCAGGAAATCAATCATCACACGCTGGCTGTGCTGCGAAGTATAATTCCAGGCCCACCAGCACGACAATACATAAACCAGCACACTGAGAAATACCGCCAGTGTAATAAAACGGTATTTACTTGATTTATAAAGATTAACAAAACCAAGAAGCGAGATTGCGGCAACAGGCGTATAAATAAGCCAGCCTTTCTCAAAGCCGAACAGAAACTTTCCAAGCTGAGGGGCAAGAAAGTTAAAATGCTCATTACCATAGGTATAAACCAGTATTCTGCCCGTTTGCTGGTACCAGATGATCATGGGTATTGCTAATACAAGCAGCACAGCAAGAATGGAACTGAGCAGGTTTGCCGGTTTGCCGAAAAGTGAAAATACCAGCTTCCTGAAGTTTGCTAAACTCCCGGCCAGGAAAGGAACGGAAAGAATGATAATGCCGTTTTGTGGTCGTGTGATCACAATGAGTCCGAATACAGCCGCCGAAAAAGCAAATATTCTTCTGTCGGGTCGTTCAGCCAGGTTCAGAACCAGTAAAATGAATGCATTGACCAGGAAGAAATTATAGACATGCACCATTGAACCTTCAACTATCGTGTAGTATATAAGGTTGGTAGCCAGTCCGGTAAGTATAACAATCCAGCCAACGATCGTTTTATTGGAATAATAACGATAAAGAATCTTCTTCAGGAGAACAAGTCCAAGGAAAAGATAAACAAGGGCTGAAAAAGCAATGGCCAGTTGGTATGGCATCGAATATCCGTCAGCAGGAAATCCTGAAATTAAAGCAATTACATGGCCGGCAAGGAAAAACGGAAGCCATAATACGGCAAGGCCCGGAAAATATTTATCAGCAATTCCGTGGTTGAATTTAACCCGGAAGTCTTTGTAAAGGTCACCTCCTCTGGGATAATAAGTACTCTCGTAATTATCTATAAATGAAAAAGAAAGATCATGGTATATAAACAAACCTGGCAGGTAAGCATAGTAACCTTTGCCGTCGCTGTTGATCACCCGGTCCCACGGATCGGAAGGATTCTTGAGCCAGAAAAAACATGCGATATAAATTGCGACAACTATCCAGGGAGCCCTCTTGCCGATCATCTGATTAAACCTACCCATAAAGCCAGTCGATCTCATGATTCTATCTGCTCAATCTTTGTTTCACTGCCTCGAACAGGAGTATTCCTGCTGCCACCGAAACATTCAGGGAACTGATACTTCCAAGGAGCGGAATTTTCACTTTGCGATCAGCCATTTTAAGGTACTCAGGCGACACGCCATCTTCTTCGGAACCCATGATGATTGCAACCGGCTGTGTAAAATCAGCAGTGTAATAGTCGGTGGCCGAATGTTCGGAAGCCGCAATAATTGTCAGCCCTGATTGCTTCAGGTAATTTATCGTATCTTTCAGGTTATCACTGCGATGGACAGGGATTGTATTTAATGCGCCGGCTGAAGTTTTTATTGCATCGGCATTCACCTGTGCTCCCCCGCGCGAAGGCACAACGAGGGCATCCGCGCCGGCGCATTCGGCTGTGCGGGCAATGGCGCCCATATTTCTGACATCCGTCACCCGGTCGAGGATAACGAGTAAAGGAGTTTTACCTTTCTCATAGGCTGCCATCAGGATATTCTCTATAGGCTGATAAGTTACCACGGCGATAAAAGCAACCACACCCTGGTGGTTATTGCGCGTGAGCCGGTCCAGTTTCTCTGCAGGCACCTGCTGCACAACCACACCGGCATCGCGGGCAAGGGCTATCAACTCCCGCAATTGTTCATTTCGTGCATCGCGCTGCAACAGTATCCTGTCAAATTCCTTGCCCGCTTTCAGGGCTTCAACTACCGGACGAAGACCATAAATCAGGTTCGCTGACGAATGGTTCTGATGTGATTTATGCTGATAAAAAGGCATTTTTTGAGATCTTCTTAAATTATTTATTAGCTGTTTTTTAGCTGTTGGCTGTTAGCTTTTTGTCTTTAGCCGAACATTAAACATCAAACTTTAAACATTAAACTTGAAACTCCCTCCCCTACCTTCTCCACTGCTGCACAGCCATGTACCAGAATTCCTTATAGTTAGGCTGCCGTTGCAACACGTAATCATTTTCCGAAAACGGGTTATCAGCCTTGAAAAAATGGAAATGAACCGAGCGGTAGTTCCGGGCTTCACCATAGATCCACTCTTCCTGGCTGCCGTTGCGGTAAACAATGTTGGGAGGGCCAAAAACAATGTAGATCATTCCCCTGTCAGTTTTCCATCCTTCACAGAACGAGGTGAAATACCGGTTGGCTTCTTCCACCCTGCCGTAATACTTCCTGATAAGTTCGACACCCCGCGAAACATTTCCACCTGTAGCAATCCAGAAACTATCGATGGCAGCTTTTGTATCAGCGCTGCTAAGCAACTGATCAAATTCCTTGTTTGATGTTATGTACCTGACGGCTTCCACCATTTGTGCCGGTGTATTCACTGACGGATATCCGTCATAAAACCTGCGAATTGTCAATCCGTCAGTATGAGCCGTATCACTTTGCATTAAGAACAGTCCCCTGTTGTGAAATGCCTGGTTTATGAGAGTGCCGCCATCGCCGGAAATAAAAAAGTTGGTGTCGGCCACGTAATCAAATGGCTGGCGCAGTTCAGTAGCAAAGGGTGGCAGTGCAGGTGGGAATATGTGCCCGTACCCGGAAACGGCAAATACATCCCTTGAAGGGCCAAAATACTGAATATTAACTGGTTCGCTGTTTGTAAGATACCATGTGGCCAAAGGATCACCGTTACTTCCTGTCAAAAGATACCACCCAGCTGTCCGGCTGTTTTTTTTCAGAACGTCTCTGATCAGGGTTGTTTCAATTTTAGTCTGCTTATCCAATACCCTGATTAACAACAGGTAATCCTGGCCTGTTGCAGCCCTGAAACTGAACTCAGTCCTTAATGGCACGGATAAATCCCTGTGAAAAGGAAAATCATAGGTCACAGTTCCGCTGTCAGCAATTGCAGCGTTATTCCACGATTTGTAGAGTATATACTTCAGCCTTAATCCATACCCGGATGTATCTGTTTTCAAGGCACTTACATCAGCTTTGCCCGACTCAATTGCGAGGAATGCCCTGCTAACCGTATCATTGAGATTAACTGTGACACACTGTATATCCATCTGGTTATCATCACTATACAACCATGCAAGGTTTTTCACGGTCATCTCGTTCACCGTTTTGCAGGAACTCATGAACAATACAGTAAGTAAGAAACCGGCAATAATGAAGCGCATATCCAGGGATCAAAAGGCATCAGTACACCTGATGAGCGTATAAAAGTAGAAAGAAAAAGATTGCGATGAATTCCGCCTGGTCAATCTGCCGGGTAATAACTATTTTACCCGCAGCTTAGTCCCTGGTTTAAGCACTTTGGATTGTTTGATACCATTGATCGCACAAAGCTTTTTCACGGTAGTTCCGTTGCGGTTGGCAATAGAATACAGCGTATCACCTGATTTAATAGTATGATACTTTGATTTTACCGCTTTTGACGGAGCAGCTTTCGATATTGAGGCCAGGTTTCCGGTTGTAAATGATTTTCCTGAAGGTAAGTAGTCACGTGAACGGCCAAATACGCTCTGCGTTATCAGCAGCGTGTCTCTATTCAATGTATATGTATCAAAATCAATAAGTTGCTTTGGGTTAAATGCCTCTCCCATAAACCTGGTCTCAAAATGCAGGTGATTACAGCTGGCACGGCCTGTACTGCCGCCAAGCCCGACAAGTTCTCCTGAGTTCACTTTCTGATTAACCGAAACCGAAATTTTCGAAAGATGTCCGTAAAGTGTTTCCAGGCCATTGAAATGCCTGATAACGACACAATTACCGTAGCCTGAGAAATACCTTGCCATTCGCACAACGCCGGGAAAAGCCGCTACCACTGTATCGTACAGGTTGAGTTTGAGATCAACGCCTGCATGTATGCGCCTGCCCCGGTATCCGAAAGGTGACAAAAACTGACCCTTTACAGGCGGAACAAAACAACCAATTCCCTCAGGTTCAAGGATGAGATGAATTGAATCACCCTTATAGGCAAATTTGTCGGAATAGAGTTTTACGTATTGATTGTTCCAGGTAGGATACCAATCCCTGAGCGGGGTGATATTAACCTCGGGAGGCAACAATGATGATGAAATCAAAGTGCTCGGAGCTTCTATGGAGCTGTCCTCTTCGCCCCCGGCAGGCTCTTCAGAAAGCTGCTGTGCCAACACACTACCCCAGGCAAAAACAAACGCACAAGCCAGGAAGGTTATCCTGATTTTTTTGAATGTGGCGGTCTGGAATAGAATCATTGGCAGCAGGCTTAAAAGGTAATCTGTATTTTGTTCAGCGATTCAAAAGTATTTTTTTCATTTCAAAATTCAAAACGCAGGGCGATATTTTTCACATTTATTAACATTCAATGCAACCTTGATTCAATGCTGATAACCATGAATCAATCATTACAAATGATTGATTACCAACGTTCCGCATTTTTTACAACAGCCATTACTATCCATACCGGTATTTCCCACGTTGTAACCCCTTCGTGTAATAACCAATGAGGAACATACCGGGCAATGCGTATCGGAATGTGATGAATTGATATTGCCAATATACACATAATTCAGGTAAACTGAAGCGATCTCATGCAATTCCTCAAGCAATGAAGCTGGCGTAGGTTCCACATGCATCCTGTGCATCGGGTAATAACGCGACAAATGAAGCACAGTGTCCTTGCCGGTTTCACCCGCTATCCATTTTACCATTTCTTCGAAACGTTTCAGGTTATCATTGAGTCCGGGTATCACAAGGTTGACGAGTTCCATGTGCCTCCCCGACTTTGAAATCATTCTGATCGCATTTTTGACCGGTTCAAGCTTTGACGAAGTTACCTTCTTGTAAAAATCGCCCGTAAAGCCTTTAATATCAACACTAAAAGCATCAATCACTCCAAGAAGCCTCTCTAAAGGTTCAGTGTTAATAAAAGCATTCGTAACCATCACATTCTTCATTCCATGGTTTTTGGCCAATAATGCCGTATCAACCATAAATTCATACCAAACCGTGGGTTCGTTATATGTGTATGCAATGCCGATACTCTCAGGATGTGCCGACGACTGTTCCATTACCAGTCCGGGTTCATAGGTATGCAACCCCATCACCGATTTTACTGAAGGCACTTGCGATATTTCACAGTTCTGGCAGAACAGGCACCTCAGGTTACACCCTACCGACCCGATTGAAAATATTTGTGAACCAGGGAAATAGTGGTATAAAGGCTTTTTCTCGATAGGATCGGAGTGAACGGCTGAAAGCTTACCGTAATTATCCGAAACCAGGACACCATTCTCATTTGACCGCACATGACAAATACCTGTTTTCCCTTCACGAATTGTGCAGTAATGAGGGCAAAGCGTACACCGGATGGTGGTACCGCCTTTTTTTTCAAACCATTCAGAGGATTTCATCCTCTAAAAGTACAAAAATCAATTGAGATTCCAGTCGATGGGAGTTTTACCGTAACCGGCCAGCAGTTCATTCGTCCTTGAAAAATGCCTGCAACCGTAAAATCCCCTGTACACCGAAAAAGGAGAAGGGTGCGCTGCCTTAAGCACGGCATGGCGGCTTGTGTCGATCAGTGCTTCCTTAGCCTGGGCATAATTGCCCCACAAAAGGAATACGAGATGTTCTTTTTGCTCCGAGAGGGTCCTGATCACTGCATCAGTGAAGTTTTCCCAGCCTTTTTTCTGGTGCGAACCGGCCAGGTTAGCCCTTACAGTGAGTGTGGCGTTAAGCAGCAGCACACCCTGCTGAGCCCACTTCTCCAGGTTGCCGTGAGCAGGCGGTGCAATACCAAGGTCATTCTGCAATTCCTGGAAAATATTCACCAGCGATGGAGGCGGCTTCACTCCCTGCGGTACCGAAAAACACAATCCATGTGCCTGTCCCTCACCATGATAAGGATCCTGACCCAGCAATACCACCTTTACATTATCGAAAGGAGTAAAATCAAAAGCAGCAAATATGCGGTCGCCGGGGGGATAAATTTTATACAATCGTTTCTCTTCAAGAAGAAACTGCTTCAATGCAATGAAATATTCCTGCTGAAATTCGCTGTGTAAAGCATCAAGCCACCCCGCCTCTAACCTGGGATTAATCTGTATCATCGGTCACTCTAAATTATTAACCGGTACAATAATACTGGTATTTTTGTTGTTATGTTGTAAATAATAGATATTTTTGCTGACAGTTTATCACAAACTGCAAAAGATTACATAAGAACACATGAAGAAATTAGCAGCACTTCTCGCCACAGTTGTAATACTTACCATACTGCTGTCATCCTGCAGCTCCTCGGAACAGTGCGCTGCCTATGGTGAAGCGGGCCGTTACCGGGTTGAATCGCGGTAATTATCGCCCTGCGATCAAACATAATGTATGGTGAAGTGTTTTTCACCTGGTACCTCTGTCAGTTTATCCGGTGCAACCTGTAAACATGAAACTTCTTTCCTGCATACTGCTTTTATCGATTTCACTCATCCCTTTAGCTCTTGAGGCACAGGATGCTGGAAATTTCGACACCATATCTGACGGTCTGCTTTACCGGCGCGAGATGGCCGGTTCGGTTTCGCTGCATACGCTCGGATACGGGGCCGGTTACAGGATAGGTAAGAACAAAACCTATTATGTGAAGCGAATGATTGAATTCGACTTCCTTGAAATGAAATCGCCAAAAGAGTATAAACGCTACAATGAATACCTGGCCAACTCAAGGAGATATGTTTACGGAAAAGAAAATAACGTTTATATCTTTCGTGCAGGGATCGGTCAGCAGAGGCTGCTCAACCGCAAACCATACTGGGGCGGTCTCGAAGTGCGGTATTTCTATTACGGAGGCCCTGCCCTGGCACTGGCAAAACCCGTTTACCTTTATATAGCCTATTATACACAGCAGGATCTCGTAACCTATTACGACCTGCAGCTTGAAAAGTATGACCCTGACAAGCACTTCCCTTACCGGGGCTACAATCTTAATCAGGACTGCGATATAGCAGGCCGGGGACCATTTCTCGAAGGAATAGGCGAGATAAAACCTTATCCGGGAATATACGCCAAAGCCGGTTTTAACTTTGAATTCGGGGAATATAACCAACGGGTAAAAGCCGTAGAAACAGGCGTTGTAGTGGACTTCTTTCCTAAAGCCATTCCTATCATGGCTTTCAACGATCCCTACCGGTTCTTCGTTACGGCTTATTTAAGTTTCAGCCTGGGCAAACGGTATAATTAACCCCAATCCTGAATTTAGCCTGTCTGGCTGATCTTGTGCAAACTTTCCAGATTCAGAATTTCAAACGTATTGCCTTCAACGGCAATTATTTTTTCGTCCTTGAATTCTTTCAATATCCTGATAGCACTCTCCTTCGACATTCCTGACATATCGGCAATATCCTGCCTTGACAAGGTAGTGGTAAACGATAGGCTGCCATAAATCCTTTCACTCAGGTACAAAATCACATCAGCGATCCTGCCGGGCATCTGTTTTTGGGTGAGGCTGATGAACTGCTCGAAATTGTAAATGGAAAGCTGGCTTACCTTCCTGATAAATTCATCGGCAAATGAAGGATTTGTGTGAATCAGGGTTTTGAAAACATTGGCATCCACAAGGCAGGCAATTGAATCCTCCATGGCAACTGCCGAGTAATGATGCTTGCTGTCAACATAAATGCCCGGGCCTAAGATATATTCAATGGGCTTTACGATTCCGATAATGAGGTTTTTGTTATCGTATCCCTCGATATAGAGCTTCACCATGCCTTTGGTAAGGCACAGGAGATGGGCTGCCGGAGTACCCTGCTTGAATATCAGTTCGCCTGCCTTAAAATGCACTTCCGACCGGTTATCGCCTATCACACCAAGTTCATCCTGATTAAGGCAGGAGAATATGTCAGACCTCTCGAGGCAAAAATTACAGCAGGTTTTATCTTTTCTGAATATTTCTGATGGCATAAATCACCTCCGGGATTGTGCTTTTTTCAATATAAAACTTAGTTTTTACATTCCTGTTCCGACAAATGTAATGATATATATCAATGCTCACATTGATTTATTCAATTATTTTTATATTTAAACATCAATCGGCTAAAGCAATACTGTTCAAAGAATTTGATTTTTTTTGTATTATCAAACATTCAGAGTCTTTCATATCTAAGCAGCTGAATGTATCAGGCACAAAACCAACTAAGACACGAATATTATGAAAAATCTCTCGTTCAGAATTCTGCTGTTCATGGGTGTAATCTTAACCTTGTTTGCTTCCTGCGAATATGACTTTAATGTGTATCCGCAGCCTGTTCTGCCTCCGGTTGGTACTGAGGACACCATCAGCTTTGCCCAGGATATAATCCCGATTTTTACCGAAAAGTGTGTGTCGTGCCACAAACCAGGGGCATTTGCACCTGATTTGTCTGCTGCAAATGCATTCTCAGCGCTTACTTCAGATAACTACGTGGTTGCCAAAAAGCCTGATGAAAGCATACTTTACACCTGCCTTAAAGCCGGTGGAAGCATGAATCAGTACAGCACTGTTGCTGAAACCGCGCTGATTTACCGCTGGATTTATGCCGGAGCCAAGAATAATTAAGAATGTTCACATTTAATATCAGAGCAACCATGAAAAAATACTTCCACCTCTCCTGCAAGGTCTTTTCACTCAGCATTTTGCTTGTATTATTGTTCAGCCAGTCGGTTCTGGCCCAGGAAAATACCGGGGAGCAAACCGGCCCTGACAATCGCCCGGCAAAACCGGCGTTTGAAAGCGGCTTGCTTTTCGACCAGCAAACCAGCACCATACCCATTAAAAACACCCTTGAATTTGTTATTCAGCACAGGTTTGCAACGGTTGAAAACGGGAAAAGCGATTTGTGGGGCATATGGGGCGTATCAAACATCCGACTGGGCCTCAATTTTGTCCCCATGAAAAACCTGCTGGTCGGCTGGGGTACAACCAAATTCAAGAAAGCCCAGGATTTCCAGGTGAAATACAACATACTGCAGCAAACCCGGTCCAACTCAATGCCCGTTTCGCTGACCGTTTATGGCAACTGGCAGATTGATTGCAGCGCTGACGACGCGTTCGGCCTCGATTACAAATTCTCAAACCGTTACTCCTACTTTACCGAACTCATTATCACCCGCAGGTTTTCAAATGCACTGTCAGTGCAGGTTGCCCCTACCTTCACTCACTTTAATGCCGTTGATTCGCTGGTTGACCACGACCGCATCGGTTTGTCCTTTGGTGCCAGGTATAAAGTGAGTCCGCAGGTTTCGTTTATCGCCACTTACGACCTGCCGCTCAAAATCAAGGGCATCACGGAATGGAATCCTGTGCCGGAGCCTGCTGAGCCCAACTTCTGTGTTGGTGCTGAAATTTCGACCAGTACCCATGCTTTCCACCTTTGGCTGGGAAGTTCACAGGGAATTCTGCCACAGGAAGTAATGATGACTAACAAGAATAACTTCTTCGAAGGCCAGTTCATGCTCGGACTGAATATAACAAGGGTGTGGAATTTCTGATAGCAGCCTGATTGCCAGGAGTTCTTCATCCAGTCAATAAATTATGATCAACTTGTTCTTACTCAAGAATATCAAAGATAAAAAGGATGCACTGCATTAATCATCTGAAAACCTCAACAGCTTCATTGGTTTTGTTGTTACTGCTGTTTATGTTGTCAACAGCTACAGCTCAGAAAGTTGACCAGGCAACCCGCGAGGAAAATAACAAATGCCTGTCATGTCACTCCAAAAGAGTGTTGACTTTTACATCCGACAGCCTGGGCAAAACCTACAAGCAAAAGATGTACACCGATTGTATCATCGATACCACTCTTTATTATACATCGAATCACTTTAACTTCAAATGCATTGACTGTCATTCGTCGGATTATGAGATATTCCCTCACAATGCTCAGCTAAGGTTCGAAGAACTTCCCGGATGTCTCGACTGCCATGGTGATGATCCGACGTATGCCGATTATCATTTTGAAAAAATACAGGAAGAGTTCGATCAGAGCGTACATTCATCAAAGCACAGCGGGCAGTTTACCTGCTGGAGCTGTCATAATTCACATTACTATAAGATAAATGCACGGGACCGCAATCAGAACCTGAAGCAGACCATAGCCTATGATAACGCCATTTGCCTGAGCTGCCACTCCAATTATGACAATTACAGGCTGTATGTTGACCGGTTAAATCCGAATGTCACCAAAACGCATGACTGGTTGCCAAACCAGGCCAACCATTTTCAGAGTGTAAGGTGTATTGAATGTCATGCAAAGGTTAGCGATTCACTTCTCGTATCGCACCAGATCCTTCCAAAATCGCAGGCAGTAAAAAAATGCGCCGAATGTCACTCGGCCAACTCCAGGTTAAAAGCATCGCTCTATAAACTCAAATTGAGCAAGCCGGGCATGTTCAGCGACCGCAACATCGGCGATGCTGTATTGATCGGCTCTCCGCGCAGCACAACCGTTGACCTTCTGGGTAATCTGCTAATCATACTCACCGCTGCCGGGCTTATTTTCCACATGACCATGAGGATCATTACCCGAAAAAAAACCGTTAAACATGACTGAAAAAGTATATCACTACGCCATCTGGATCAGGTTATGGCATATCACCAATGCCTTGCTTTTCCTTACGCTTATCGTAACGGGATTCAGCATGCAGTACACCTCTCCCGAAAACCCGCTGATCCCATTCGAGGTGTCAACCACGCTGCATAAAATTGCCGGTATCGTTGTAACATTCAATTATCTCTTCTTCCTTATCGGGAATTACGTTTCCAACAATGGCAGGCATTATAAGATTGAATTTAAGGGAGTTATAACTCCCATACTGAAACAGGTAAGGTACTACGCAATGGGTATCTTTAAAGGTGAACCTCACCCATTCCCTGTCAACCGCGAACGCAAATTCAATCCCCTTCAAAAGGCAACCTACATTTTTGCCATGTATTTCGGGTTTCCGGTACTGTCAGTTTCCGGCTTATTACTGGCATTCCCTTCAATATTTGACATCCTGGGAATCAGCAGCCTTATCGTTGCCGATGTGATACATGTGCTCATTGGCATTGTTATGACAATGTTCATGCTTATACACGTGTATTTCTGCACGATCGGGCATACCCCTGTGAGCAACTTTAAGAGCATGGTCACGGGATTCCATGATGTTGAGGAGTGATCATTAATACGGCCACTGAAGAATGTAATGAATATCGGGCAAGACACCCACAAAAGTATGGCACGGTAATTGGGAGATATCCCTGCAGAAAATTTGATACAACACAAATAATTAACAAACCTAAAACAAATGAAAGCAAAATTGTTTCTAACAACCCTGGTGCTCATAATGAGCGGCATTATGTTTCTCTCTTTCACCTACGTGCAGAACCAGCAGAAACCCTGGCCAACACCTGAAAAGTACCAGAAAATGAAAAATACGGTGAAGTCGGATGCAGCAAGCATTGCTGAAGGCAAAGCACTGTGGAATAAACACTGCAAATCATGCCACGGAGCAAAAGGCCTTGGTGACGGAACAAAAGCAGCAAGCCTCGAAACCTTCCCCGGAAATTTCTCAAAACCCGACTTTAAAGCCCTGGCTGACGGCGTGATATACTACCGCTCGTTTGTAGGTAGGAATGAGATGCCAAACTATGAAAAAAAGATAATTGAAGATTCAGAAAGGTGGGCTCTTGTAAATTTCATGAAGTCACTCTGATAATCAATGATTTATTGTAAAAAGTCTTCCCCTGCGGGAAGACTTTTTTTATGAGATAAGTTTCAGAAACTATCCGGCTGAATTTACTTCTGCAGTAATGTTGCCAGTTGGCTTGTGTTTTTAAGAATAGCATTGGCACCGGCATTCACAAGTTCATTATTTGTACCGAATCCGCACAATACGCCTATTGACAGCGCCCCGGCTCTTCCGGCCGAGCGGATATCCTGGGTAGTATCACCAACCATAAGGCAGGCCGAAGGAGAAACACCCATCAGCCCGGCAGCAAAAAGCACCGGCTCAGGATGAGGCTTAAGCCTTCTGGTTGAAGTACGCGTCACCAGCAGTTCAAAAATGCCGGTGAGGCCATTTTCGCTGATGAACATTTCCGCTTCATCCGCACCTCGGGTAGTAACAACAGCCAGCCGGTAACTTCCTCTGAGCGACTGCAGCATTTGTTCTACCCCCGGAATAATCCTGAACACAGCTTTCTTTTTCCTGCTTTTCCACAGCGGGAGCAGCATGTTATCAAGGCCAAGCCTGTCAAGCAACGTGATGATCCCGTTTACCGGAGTTTCGGCCGCCATCACCAGCCTTCGGGCTTTGAGCAGCGGCGTTCGGACTCCTAACCTGTTAAGCAGCTTCGCTATACGCTCTGCTGCCTGGTCATCCGTATCCATCAGGGTGCCGTCAAGGTCGAAGAACACAGCTTGCACTTCCCTGAATTGGTCTTCTGTCATTGGTTCTATTTGTTTCAGCAACAAATTTCGTGAACTATGGCCAGGTTGGCAAATACAAATGCTTAATTTATAGGTATAACCTGATTTTGAAGATTTCCTGATCATAAAACACTTGCAATATTAATCTAATATGCATGTATTGATATATATCAATCAATTTGTGGAAAAATCCCAACCTGTAAAGCCACAAATCTCAGTGCTAAATGGGGTTTTCAAATATGTTCGAAGCTTGATATTTATATACTTTCACATGGATTGAAAAAATAGGATAATAGTTTAATTAACTCACTGATAAACATCAAGATAATCTCAACCAACAACCAGGTAATAACTAAACATCACACTATGAAAAGGATTCTTCTTTTACTTGCAATGGGTGTAGCGGTATTCATGGCTTCATGCACCAAGGAAGGCCCGGCAGGACCAAAAGGCGACGCAGGCACCAACGGCACCAATGGCACCAATGGCCTTAACGGCGAGGACGGAGTTGACGCTTCGATAACCTGCGGCGAATGCCACGACCTTTCCGACGGACTCACCGCTATAATGGCGCAGTATCATCAATCAAAGCATTATAATGGTGTAACTGTTTTTGAGGGCAACCGGACCGCATGTTCACCCTGCCATAGCAGCCAGGGCTACCGCGAATCGCTTCAGACAGGTTACTTTAATGCCGGTGCCTATGAAAATCCTGCCCCGATTAATTGCCGCACCTGTCATAAAATTCATGAAACCTATACCTCGGAGGACTGGAACTTCCGTTCAACGGCAGCTGTCAGGTCGCGCATGGACTCGACACATATTACCTTCGACATGGGCACCAGCAATGTTTGTATTGCCTGCCACCAGGCCAGGGTTGTTGCACCCTATCCTAACCTGGCCAGTACTGATTCGGTAAAACTCACCAGTTCGCGTTACGGCACGCATTACGGCCCCCAGGCCAATATTATAGCTGGAGTTGGCAAATCAAGCGGTGTTGAAATACCCGGCTCGGTGGAATATGTGAATTCAAGCCACACTGCACTTGTTGATGACGGCTGCGTACATTGCCATATGGCACCACCTATCGGTACACTCGCCGGCGGACATGCCTGGTATGCCAGCAATGAGGAGGAAGGCCTGCTGACAAGCGGCTGTACACCCTGCCATACATCAAGCGAAGCTTCAAGCCTGGTAGAAGAAGTGCAGGTTGAGATCACCGGCCTGCTCGACCAATTAAGAGAAAAACTGATTGAGAAAGGCCTTTTGAAATCAGACGGATCAACAGCAGTAACTGGTAAGAACTTCACCCAGGCGCAGATCGCGGCATTGCTCAACTATAAAATGTGCTACTACGAAGCTAGTCACGGGGTGCATAACTACAAATACTCCAAGGCTTTGTTGACTAATTCTTTTGAAGCCATTAACAACTAAGATTCTGCCATAAGCTGAATTTTCAAAATACATGGAAAGCCTCCTTCACAGGGGGCTTTTTTCATTTTAAATGATAGCTATCTGAGGAAAAAAATGTTATACATTTGTATGTATCGTAGTCTGATACTATCCAATATGGAGAGTCCAACCCATTGTATCATTCACAGAATGACAGGCATATCTTACCTGTTTCTCGTACCGGTTTTTATCTTTATTTCTCTGGGCTCGAGGTCACAGGTGCTCGATCCTGTCTATATTGACAACAATCTGTATGATTACATTTTTGGTATCGGGTCAACCTGGACCTACGAGGAAGCAACAACCGGAACAGTTGACAGCCTTGCAGAAACCGACAACCAGCATGATTTCAATGCTGAAGTATGGGTACATGGTACACCTGTACTGGGACCGGTTGAATACTACAAATCATATTATGAAAGCATGACACTTGACTATCAGACCTGGGATCAGTTCATTGGATATGTTATAGTACGGGAAGGATATGACTGGGGTAACGGTGGGCAGTATATTTTCCTTGCAAGCTATGAAGCAGGCGACAAATCAGGGAATACTGAAATAGTTGCGATATTTGATACACTGCAAATCAGCAATTTCACCTTTACAACTGTCACAAAGATGCTTGTGATGCAGAATCAGTTTGAAGACTTTAAGCCTACCTGCTATTATTTTGCGAAAAATGTTGGCCTGGTAAGAAAAGAAATACTTAGTGACGATACTACCCGGGTGATTGAGCAATGGAACCTCAGGAACTATTACCTGGTTAATTCACTGGCAGGTGTTGAAAATCATCAGGAATACAAAGATTTTGAATTTTATCCAAATCCCGCTTATAAGCAAGCGACTCTCAAAGTACTTAACCCCGGATTGCTGCCATTGGAAATGAAAGTTTATGACGCTGAAGGCAGAAATGTTCTCAGGAAAACCATTGATCAGCAATCCACCATTATAGATATGTCAGGTATGCCGGGAGGGATATATTTTGCGCATCTGTCGAATAATAATTTCAATAAGTACCTGAAAATCATCAGGAAATAACATTCCATGTCATCTGATTAATAATCCTGCCTGCCAATCGGCTTACGATTGGTGAAACAATCTTTATAAATTGATTCGGTGAGGCCGCATTTTTATCGGCATAAGAATATACTTTTGAATCAAAAATCTGATTTGCCGTGCTAACCCGCTTTTATTACCTTATTTTCATGGCGCTCATTGCAGTTTCCTGCAGCCGGGAAGAAAAGGAAACTCCGCTCCTCACAATACAGGTAACCATCATACAACATGCCTACGACGCAAACATAACATGGCAGGCCGTTACAGGTTACAATGACTCTTCACTCCTGTTTAGTGTTTACCTTGGTGACAGCCTTGTAGCAGAAAATATCCTTAGAAGGAACTATAACATCAGGGGATTAGAGCCTTCTGCAGTATATAAAGGCAGGATTGAAGCATCATCGGATGGCAGAACAGTTGCCGCCGGCCCCTTTGAGTTCACAACAGCCAAGGACCTTCCTCCCGGAGACTTTGAAATTACCACTTCCATCATCAGGAACCACTCAGTGACGCTTGAATGGAGCGCTGCGGACGATCCGGAAAAAGGCCCGGTAACCTACAATGTTTACCTTGGCAATACGCTGAAAGCAAGCGGCTTAACCAGCACGACCCTTGATTTTGACAGCCTCAATGTCCTCACATACTACAGCGGCAGAATTATTGCCAGCGACACGGCGGGCAACACCCATGAACTCAGCTTCTCTTTCAGGACAATACATCCTGATAACAGCATGATGGCGCACACCTATGAAGAATTTGAGAACCGTCGCCGGGAATATGCGTGGTACCTTCCAACCTCCTATCCGGCGGTGCAGAACATGCCGCTGGTCATCTTCCTGCACGGCGCCAACGGCAATGCATGGAACCAGATGCAATCATCGTATTTCAGGACAATTGCCGACAGGGAAAACTTCGTATTCCTCATGCCCCAGGCACTACTGGGAACATACAACGGCGAAAGCATATTCCAATGGAATGCGCACTTTATTTTCCCCTGGGATGACGCGGCATTTATCAGTCAACTGATTGATACCATGCACGCTGCATACAACATCGACCTCAACCGCGTTTACCTGGCAGGCATGTCGAACGGCGGGTTCATGACCTTTTTTGCCGCCAGGCCATTGCAGGACAGGCTCGCAGCCATAGCACCCGTTTCCGGGCTGATGTCATCAAACATTTATACAGGTTACACCCTCTCCCACCCCATGCCCCTTTGCTACATGCACGGCACTGCCGACAACATTGTAGTGATGAACGGTAACCCGTCGCTCAACCAGGTGCTGAACCTCTGGACAGGCATCAACGGCTGTGGCAGCGTGCCCCAAATAACCGAACTACCTGACCTTGTGCAGGACGACAACTCAACGGTTACACTCTTCAGGTATAGCGGCGCTTCGGAAGATTCCGAAATACTCTATTACAGAATTAACGGCGGCGGGCATTCCATTCCCGGTGTTGAATACGGCGCCAACATGGACATCAATGCTTTTGAAGAAATGTGGAAATTTTTCAGCAGGCATGCCAGGCATTAAAATGGCGAAACTGCTGCGACGGGTATAGCCCCGATTCGTTTACTCAATTAATCCTCTTACGGGCAAATCCTTCTTTCCAACCAGCGTTTGCTGATTCATATATAAAACGTTATATTTGTATTGCAAAATCAAAACCTTTAAAAAAGTGATAAGATCAATGAGAAACTGCTTGCCGCTTGCTGCAGTATTGTCACTGTTAATATTCTATTCCATCTCCTGCAAGCACCATCCTGACGAAATAATTCCCCCGGTGTCAGAATGCGATACCGTAAATATCACCTATCCCGGGCAGGTGCTGCCCGTGCTTCAGGCCTATTGTTACGGATGCCATACCGGGAGCAACCCTTCTGCCGGAATCGATTTGTCAAATCCTGAGCACCTGAAAGCAGTGGTAAACAATGGCCGGCTGGTCGGCTCATTGCTTCATTACGCCGACTACACCGCGATGCCTCAGGGCAGTACGCTTCCGCAATGTGCGCTGCGGCAGGTGGTGCTTTGGGCGCAGGATACCATTTTCCCCGACGTAAACTGTGACTCAGTAAATGTGACCTTTGCAGGCACCATCAGGCCGATACTGCTGCTCAACTGCCAGGGATGCCACAACAGCACGAAACAAGCCGGCGGGCTTGATCTTTCCGATTACCTGACGGTGGCTATGCTTGCCGGTAACGGACAACTGATGGGCTCAGTAGAACATCTTACAGGTTATTCGCCCATGCCGAAATATGGCAAAAAACTCTCTGACTGCGACCTTGGCAAACTCCGGAAATGGATTGCCGATACCACATTTGTAAATCCCCCGGGTGGCATTCCCTGCAACCCTGACACCGTATATTTCGAAATGGACCTGTTGCCGGTGTTTCTTTCAGCCTGCGCCAAAAGCGGCTGCCATGACGGCACCAACAACGAGGCGCCGAGGCTTAACGACTATAATTCAATTATGAGTGAAGGTGTAAAACCCGGCAATCCCGGAGGCAGCAAGATTTACGAGGTTCTCATCACCAGCGACCCGGAAGACCGCATGCCATACCCTGAAGGCTCTCCCCCGTTGCCCGCCGACCAGATTGCCATGATCAATAAATGGATATTGCAGGGAGCACAGAACCTGCATTGTGACAACCAGCCCTGTGATTCGGCGAATGTTACCTTTTCGGGAACCGTGTGGCCCATTATTCAGAACAACTGTTACGGTTGCCACAGCGGATCAAACCCCGGTGGCGGAATCCTGCTTAAAGATTATGCCACGGTGGCGGCAGCGGCACAGTCGGGAAAGCTCTACGGCTCAATAGCATACCTCACGGGATATGCGCGTATGCCCAAAAACGGCAACCAATTGTCGCAATGCAATATACGCCAGGTTAAAAAGTGGATTGACCTCGGATTGCCGGCGAAATGATTGCAGTAACACTGAACCTGGGAATTAAAGCCTGATGCTCTCCCGGTTAAGCCGGGTTCAAAAGCACACTGCCAATCGAGTCCTCCCCGCCGTAGCAGGTTGCGGTGATTTTCTGAATGCCACTCTTTTACGCCTTTCCCGCCTGGGATCGGGGACTAGAATTACCGTCAGCATATTCAAATAACTGAACAGACGAATAACCCATACTCCGTATTAAAGCCGGGTTAAAGCCATATATTCCATATATCTTCTGTATTTATTCTGTATATCTTCTGTATTTCTTCTGATATTAATGATACATAATATTCTTTGTAGATTCTTTTAATAATAATTGTTGATATAGCTTAACCCTTGCTTTGATATGGCTAGTGTACGGGACGTAATGGCAGGTATGACTGCATGGAAAGCAGGCAATGTGGTATTTGTAAACCGCGAAGGTTCGCCATATATCAGGCAGGCGCCTGAATATTCGAAAAGTTCGTGGACAATGAACCAGAAGCAACACAGGGAACGTTTTAAGAAAGTGGCTGAATTTTGCAGGCAGTTCCGGCTGAACATTATCAGGCCGATATGGAACCTGTTACCGGGTAAGGCAAGCGGTTACGGCAAGTTCCTGAAAGCCAACATGCCCGCTTTTGGCAGGGATGGATCGCTTACCGATAAAAGCATGTTACATTTTTCAAACGGCACGTTGCCCCTGCCCTATCACCTTAGCGTTGCCAGGGTTGAAGGAGCGGGCAATACCATAGAAGCAAGCTGGGAAAACGATGCCCTGATACCTTTTACACAGAAAGACGATGACCTGCTGTATGTTGCTGCAGCGGGTGAAGTCTTTAAGGGCCCGTTTGAAACCGGGTATAAACGACATACAGGAGGCTGTTTGATAGAGCTGCCACCTGAAGCGGGCACGGCTGATGCCGTTTACCTGTTTTTTGCATCGGGTAACCGGCAGCGGTATTCACCTGACAGGTATTTTATCCTGTAATGAAGAGTGCTGAGATTTACTGCCTTTTAACGCGAGTGCTATTACCTTTCCGACAAATAAATGCCTGACCTGTTGAAATTCGCTTTCGACTTTGCGTTTGCCCCGGCGGAACTTTCTTTATTTTGCAGGTACAGTGAAGTACCGCAACAATCAATAATGGCTTGGGCTGGTTAATAAAAAATATAAGCCTTCCGAATGCTTTTGGATCTTTTTTTATATATTTACATGTTTTATCCGTATTGATGTATTTTTAATATGGTCAGCATCCGGAAAATATGGCACCGCGAGGAGATAAGGATAGGGATCTTCTTTGGTTTTGATGAAAAGCTTAAGCAGACTGCCAAAGATATTGGTGCCAGGTGGAGCCAGACGAGAAAGTGCTGGTATGTTGATTATAACAAGGAAAATTACCGGAAGATCATACAGGCTTTTCCCGGCCTTGAAATAATAAAGGAACCCGGCGATAATGACCCGACACCGGCGCCTGGCCTGCAAAACGGCCACGACATTGCGCCCATAGTTGAACCTGCAAAGGACAACACCTTTCCGCATGTACAGGCAGCGGAACATAATCCGCCAAAGGCGGATGAAACCGTCGGATTAAAAGCTGAATTTGAAAAGATAACAGGAAAATACTGGATTGTGAAGGTGCCTTATAGTGAACAGACCAGTAAAGCCCTGAAAGCCGTTAAAGGGGTTTACTGGAATACAAGCCACAAGGCTTACATGGTTTTCAGGCATCTTGCTGTAAAGACCAGGGTTGAAGCGGTACTTGGAATGCCGGGGTTGTTGCCGGCCAGTTACTGGACGGATGATAAACCTGATATACCGGGTGGTGAAATAATTGTTGAGCCATCGGCAGCAGAAAAAAAGATGATGATAGTGCAGCTTCCGAGGCTGTCGGTTATTATACAGACGGTGAAGCGTTTTGCGGGAAGCAGATACAGCAAGGCTAACAATTGCTATCTGCTGCCTGCCAGTCCTTCGGTATATCAAAACCTTAACGAACTGGCAGTAAAAAACGGACTGGCGTTGATTAACCGTTTGCCCTTGAACTATCTTCATAAGAGAAACAACCCGAACATCAGGCAGGTAAAACTTGACACCACGGTTGATAACCTTCAGCACCTGGCACCTCCCGCATCGAAGGTTTATGTGGATGCTTTAACTGACGCGATGCTGGCCATGAACATGAGTCCCAATACCATAAGGACATACGGGAATGCTTTTGTAAGTTTCATGCGCTATTGCGGATACCGTGATCCGGCAACGATTGACCGGGCTGAAACTGTCAGATACCTTGGCGGGATGATAAGGGCGGGATTATCCCCATCAACTGCCAACAATTGTGTAAACGCATTGAACCTGTATTACAGCAAGGTACTTTGTATTCCTCATTTTAAAATTGACCTGCCGCGGCCGAAGAAGGGATACAAGTTGCCACCGGTTATTACCCAGGAGGAATGTATTTCTATTTTTGACCAGATCTCAAATCCGAAACACAAGCTGGTAATAATGCTGGCTTATGGAACGGGGTTGAGGCGCAGTGAACTGGTTACGCTAAAATGGGATGATGTTCTTTGGGACGAGTACAAGATTCATGTAAAATCAGGGAAAGGCAACAAGGACAGGATGGTAATGCTGCCCTATTCGGCTGTGGCGGCGTTGCAGTCGTACCGCGATTTATACAAGAGTAAAGAGTATATTTTTGAGGGGCAGTATAAGGGAGAGCCATACAGCACGGGCAGTGTGCAACAGGTAATGAGGCAGGCGGTAGCAAGATCGGGCATCACAAAGAAAGCCAGCGTACACACATTGCGGCATAGTTTTGCCACGCATTTGCTTGAGGCAGGCACCGATTTGCGGTTTATACAGGCGCTGCTGGGGCATAGCAGTGTAAAAACGACCACTATATACACGCATCTCACCAGGAAAGGGATGGATAAGATACAAAGTCCCCTTGACCGGTTGATGGATAACATAAGCATGAACGATAAAATGTGAGAATCACAAAAAGTAGTAAGTTTATGCTGATATATACTAGTTACCAACCATTATTGAAAAAAACATCACACATATTATTTATTCTGGTGTTCA
>DAONEL010000026.1:9756-26761 GCA_035403045.1 Bacteroidales bacterium | reverse complement strand
TACACACATTTAAACAGCGATTACCTTAGGGATGAAATCATGAGTCACCATCCGTTTTATAAAAAGTAACGGCTACTCCTGGTTCTCCAGTCCTTGTTATACTGCCTGTTTTTAAAAGACGCGTTAACCTGACGTGCTCATTGGAACGGGTGTATGGCAGCTGCAATCTGATTAATACCTAAATCTTTCACGAACATAGCCGCTTATAGCTATTTCTTTCTATTTTTACTTTTTCAATAGGCAAACACCAGAACCAGGCCAGCCATCACATGCGGCCGGCGCGTAAATCACTCCAGGACAGGATTAAATGCAGAAGATAGAGTTAAAAATACAGGGAATATCATACAGCCAGGCTCAAGCGAATTCGTATGCCCTTATCATGGTGGAAAAAGGAGGCCGGCGGAGGCTTCCGATTGTGATCGGGCATTTCGAAGCACAGTCAATTGCTCTTGAGATTGAAAAAATGAAGCCGGCAAGGCCACTGACGCATGATTTGTTCAAAACATTTGCCGACTCTTTCAGTATCACAATTACCGAGGTTATTATTAACAAATTCCAGGACGGCATTTTTTTCGCTCAACTGGTTTGTACCGATGGCATGGAAACCCGTGAGATTGATTCGCGTACATCAGATGCTGTTGCACTGGCCATACGCTTCAGGTGCCCTGTCTATACTTATGAATCGGTACTGCAAGAGGCTGGCATAGAATATGAAGGCGATGAACCTGCAAATGAGGATACTGAAGACATAATCGGATCACCCGATAACGAGTTTGGCAGCATGGCCGATGATGAACTGCAGGAAGAATTGATGAAAGCTGTTGAAAATGAGGATTATGAACGCGCTTCCCTGATCAGGGATGAAATAAATAAACGAAAATAACCGGTAATACTCTATCCGATCACTCATAAAAACTTAAGCGATGAGCCTGAGACTTAGATTAATAGCGATGAATTTCCTCCAGTTTTTTATCTGGGGCACATGGTTACTCACAATAGGTGCATATTGGTTTCAAACAAAACAATGGTCAGGAACCGAATTCGGAGCAATTTTCTCTACCATGGGAATTGCCTCACTTTTCATGCCTGCCATTGCAGGCATTATTGCCGACAGGTGGATAAACGCCGAAAAACTTTATGGAATATTTCACATTTGTGCAGCCATTATTTTCCTCATCATACCAACTCTCAATAACCCTGACACCATGTTCTGGTTTATGCTCCTCAACATGGTTTTCTATATGCCAACGATAGCACTGGCCATCACTGTTGCCTACTCAGCACTCAAAAGAAATAACCTTGATATTGTGAAAGATTATCCGCCAATCAGGGTGTGGGGGACAATCGGCTTTATCGTTGCACTCTGGATTATCAGCCTCAGCGGACTCGAAACTTCTGCCGGACAATTCTATGTATCAGCAGCAGCTTCCATCCTGCTTGGTGTCTATGCTTTTACGCTGCCCAAATGCCCTCCGTTGGCCAAAGGACATAAAAAAGACCTGATAAGTGAACTTGGCCTCAATGCTTTTAAACTATTCAAGAGCAGCAAGATGGCACTATTCTTTATATTCGCCATGCTGCTTGGTGCTTCGTTACAGTTAACGAATGCTTATGGTGACACGTTTCTCCACGACTTTGCCAAAGTCCCGGAATTCAAGGATCTCATTGCAGTGAAATATCCTGCCATCATCATGTCTATTTCGCAAATCTCGGAAACGCTTTTTATTCTTGCAATTCCGTTCTTCCTGAAGAAATTCGGCATCAAGAAGGTTATGCTGTTCAGCATGATCGCCTGGGTTTTGCGGTTCGGCCTCTTTGCTTATGGTAACCCGGCTGACGGACTGTGGATGATCATTCTCTCCTGCATTATTTATGGTATGGCTTTCGATTTCTTCAACATATCGGGGTCCATCTTTGTTGAAACGCAGAGTGAACCATCGATAAGAGCCAGCGCACAGGGGTTATTCATGATGATGACAAACGGCTTCGGCGCATTCCTGGGCAGCCGTATCAGTGGCATTGTCATTGATAAATTCTATAAAACCGGCGATTCGTTTGACTGGCATGGTATATGGATTGCCTTTGCAGCATATTCTTTAGTGGTCGCAATATTATTTGCAATCCTCTTCAGGCACAAGCACAATCCCGCTGATATGGCCACCGTAAAGCATTAAATTTTAACCAGTTACTCCTAAATGAAACAATATCACGACCTGTTGAGGCATGTGCTGGAGAATGGTGTAAAAAAAAGCGACCGTACCGGCACAGGCACAATCAGTGTATTTGGTTATCAAATGCGGTTCAACCTGGCTGACGGCTTTCCTGCACTCACCACCAAGAAACTGCATCTGCGTTCAATCATTCATGAGTTACTCTGGTTCCTTCAGGGTGACACAAACATCAGGTATCTGCACGAAAACAATGTAACCATCTGGGATGAATGGGCTGATGCCGATGGCAATCTCGGCCCTGTTTACGGACACCAATGGAGAAAATGGCAGTCGAACGATGGAAAAATCATTGACCAGATAAGCCAGGTTGTGGATATGATCAGGAAGAATCCTGATTCCCGCCGGCTCATTGTAAGTGCCTGGAATGTTGGTGATATTCAAAAAATGGCGCTTCCCCCCTGCCACCTGCTTTTCCAGTTCTACGTGGCCGACGGAAAACTTTCCTGCCAGTTGTATCAGCGAAGTGCAGACATATTTATAGGCGTGCCTTTTAACATCGCATCCTATTCGCTGCTTACCATGATGGTTGCCCAGGTTACAGGCCTGGTACCGGGAGAATTTGTCCATACCTTTGGCGATGCACACATATATCTTAACCACCTTGAGCAGGCCAAACTACAGCTTACACGCGAGCCTAAGCCTTTGCCTGTCATGAAAATCAATCCTGAAATCACCAATATTTTTAATTTCAGGTTTGAGGACTTCGAACTCACTGGTTATGACGCTCATCCCCATATAAAAGCCCCGGTTGCCGTGTAACCTGAGTCCAGATAAACATCTCATAATCAACTCCATGAAACCAATTATCTCAATCATAGTTGCTATTGCCCAAAATAATGCCATTGGTAAAAACAACCAGTTGCTCTGGCATTTGTCCGATGACCTGAAGAGGTTTAAACGCCTCACTGAAGGACATACCATAGTTATGGGCAAGAGAACTTATTATTCGCTGCCCAAGCGTCCGCTGGCCAACCGCCGCAATGTTGTGATCACCGATATAATGGATGAAAAAATTGAAGGTTGTGTAATGGCTTATTCCATTGACGACGCAATCAGCCAGATGGAAAAAGGCGCTGAGAACTTCATCATTGGAGGCGGATCGGTGTACAGCCAGTTTCTGCAGAAAGCTGACAGACTTTACCTCACGGTGGTTCACAAAAATTTTGAAGCGGATACTTTCTTTGATCCAATTGACTTTAAGGAATGGAAAGAGACATTTCGCGAAGACAGAAGCTCTGAGGAATTCAACTACTCATTTATAAACCTGGAACGAAAACCTTCCAGGAAAAGGAAATAGCAGCGGTCAGCGCACCAATCAAGCAAGTAAAGAGATGAAAAAAACTTTCGACGGAAAAACGATCTGGGTAACCGGCGCATCATCGGGCATAGGCAAAGCATTAGCGCTTGAACTTGCCTCATACAAAACACACCTGATCCTTTCGTCAAGAAAAATCGGGGAGCTTGAGAAGGTAGCCGCCGAATGCCGCAGGTTTGGCTGCGATTGCTCGATATACCCTATAGATCTTGCTGATCCTGAAAACGTTACAACTACAGCCGATAAAGTACTTTCCGAAATCGGAAATATTGATATCCTTTTCAACAACGGCGGCATAAGCCAGCGTTCTTATTTGGTGGATACTGCGGTGGAGGTTGACCGAAAGATAATGGAGATTGATTATTTCAGCGGGGTGATTCTCACCAAGAAAGTTCTTCCCGGCATGTTAGCGAAGGGCTACGGCCACATCATCGCAATCAGCAGTATTACAGGCATCTTCGGTTTTCCATTGCGCTCGGGTTACGCAGCAGCCAAACATGCGCTCCACGGTTTTTACGAAACACTCTGGGCTGAACTGCATGATAAAGGCATGAATGTGAGTGTTGTCCGTCCCGGCAGAATCAGGACCAACGTAAGTGTTGAAGCGGTTACCGGCGACGGAAAACCTTACGGAATTATGGATCATGGCCAGGATAAGGGAATAACTGCTGAAACCTGTGCACATAAAATACTTAAAGGTGTGCACAAGAAAAAAGTCATGATTACGATCGTTGGAAAGGAATGGCTCATGATTTTCTTTAAAAAGTACATTCCATTTATCTTCTACAAGCTGGTTTCCAAAGTTCAGCCCACCTGAGGCTTCAGCTAAACTTAGCAGGTAAAAACAATCTCCGGCAGATGAAATAGAATTTGTTGAAATTAAACCATCAGAATAATCAGAAAACAATGACAAACCAAAAGGGGTATATTATCTCAGGAATTCAGCAAGTAGGGATTGGTGTATCAAACATGCGCGAAGCCTGGAAATGGTATAAAAACCAATTTGGCACCGACATCCGAATTTTTGAAGATGAGGCTGTTGCCGGACTTATGCTGCCATATACTGATGGTAAACCCCGTAAACGGCTAGCCGCCCTGGCCATCAATATGCAGGGCGGCGGAGGTTTTGAAATATGGCAGTACAAGGACCGCATCCCTCAGCCTCCTACGTTTAAGCCACAGCCAGGCGACCTGGGGATTTTTGCCGTTAAAATCAAGACCCATAATGTTGGAGCGCTTTACAAATCATATTTGTCGCAAGGTCATGCAGTTTCGGTTCCTCAGAAAGACCCGGCAGGATGTGATAATTTTTTTATCAGAGATCCTTATGGAAATCCTTTTCAGATTGTTGAAGGTAACTCCTGGTTTAAAAACGAAAGCAAGCTGACAGGCGCTGCCTATGGTGCAATTCTTGGCGTTTCAGATATGGATAAGTCGATTGCATTTTACAATGAAATTCTGGGATATAATGAAGTTGTTTACGACGAAACCGGGACTTTCCCTGATCTGTCGCATCTCAAAGGCGGCGAAAATAATTTCCGGAGAGTGCTTTTGCACCACAAAGAAAAAAGGCAAGGTGCTTTCAGCCCGATATTTGGTGATAGCCAGATAGAACTTCTTCAAGTCATTGACCGTCAACCTTCTACCATTTATAAAGACAGGCTGTGGGGCGACCTCGGGTTTATCCACTTATGCTTCGACATTAACGGAATGAGTTCGCTCCGGGAAAAGTGCGCTCTCACAGGACATCCCTTTACAGTTGACAGCTCCACCAGTTTCGACATGGGTGAGGCTGCGGGTCATTTCTCCTATATTGAAGATCCTGACAGAACGCTGATCGAATTTGTGGAAACGCACCGGGTACCTGTTTTAAAGAAATTGGGCTGGTATCTCAACCTGCAGAAACGCGATCCCCGGAAATCATTGCCGCGATGGATACTCAATTCATTGGCCTTCAACAGGGTGAAGGATTTGTAGTTAAGTTCGATAGTTTGATAGTTTGATAGTTTGATAGCCTGCCTGCCGCACTATTGCTTGCGAGTGGCGGACAGGCTTGATTATTCGATTACACACTGTCAATTTTCAATTTTCAATCCCGATAGCTATCGGGATCAATTGTCCTTTGTCCTTTGTCCTTTGTCCATTGTCCATTGTCCATTGTCCATTGTCCATTGTCGATTGTCCATTGTCAATTGTCAATTGTCCATTGTCCATTGATTATGTTTTCTGCTTTTTCTTCTTAGCTGCCGGAAATAGTACATTGTTGAGTATCAGTCTGTAACCAGGTGAGTTCGGGTGAAGATTCAAATCAGTTGGAGGATCACCGATACGATGTTCATAATCTTCAGGATCATGTCCGCCGTAAAAAGTCCAGGTACCTTTTCCAAAGTCACCATGAATATACCTGGCTTCGCCCAATGATTTGGTCTCACCCATCACAACTACCTCAGGTTTGATATATTCACTGCGGAAAGCGGTTGTCTGGCCGCGAAATCCATGAATGATCTGCTCGTGATTCTGGCATAGCATTGTCGGTACAGGATCCCATTTGGCCGAAAAATCAAACAGCGTAAAGTAGTCGTTCATTGGGCTGACTTTCCTGGATTCCGACACATCAATCGATGAAATTTCGTACTCATAAGGATTCGTCACCAGTTTGAAGTTCCTGAATGCGAAGCAGTTATTAAAATTCAATTCAGATTGTGCATTCGGATCTGCTGCATCATGATCAAACATAACGTCGCAAATATCAACACCATCGGCAGCCAGCGCCACATCATACGAATCAGGTGCCGAACACATTGAAAACAGGTAACCGCCACCAGCAACAAACTCACGAATTTTCTTCACAACAGCCAGCTTCATCTGCGAAACTTTCGCAAAACCAAGCTTTTTTGCCATTTCCTCATTGAGGCGGACATCTTCCTTGTACCAGGCGACATTGTGATAAGCTGCCCAAAACTTACCATACTGCCCGGTGAAATCCTCATGATGCATGTGCAGCCAGTCGTACATCGGCAACACGCCATTGATTACTTCTTCATCATAGATCACGTCATATGGTATCTCGGCATATTGCAGTGCGAGTGTAACAGCATCATCCCAGGGAAGCTTGTTCTTGGGAGAATATACCGCGATCCTCGGAGCTTTAAACAGCTTTACTTCATCCATATTTACCTCAGGATCAGCTATCTGGGTGAGAATGGCTGTGGATTGCGCATCTGCAATTACCTGGTAACTTACACCACGAATAACGCATTCATTCTCAATAAGTTTGTCATATTTACACATGAAACTGCCGCCTTCATAATTGAGCAGCCAGCTTACTTCAACATTGTTCTTCAACACCCAATACGCGATACCATAAGCCTTTAGATGGTTTTTTTGGGTTTGATTCATCGGGATGAGGACATAGGCAGCCTCAGCCGAAAAGCCATGTAAAACTATCAATATCAACACGATAAGCTTTCTCATCTCGCGAACTTCCGATGTTTATGACGTAACCGGACAGGTTATTAACGCTGCCTTTAGCCAAATATTGAAATGACAACAGGAAATTAAAAGTTTGGTTCATTATCGGCAATCATGTCCGAATCATCATCCATATCGTTGAGCTTCGAAGGTATTGTCCGGAAATTGCCCTGTTGTTCAAATATTGTATTGGGTGACATCCCGAATGATTGTTGCTGGCTGATCATTGTTGACTCAAGGTCTTCGAAACGGGCAAAATTCCTGATAAACCTGAGCCAGATTTCTCCGGTAGCCCCGTTACGGTGCTTTGCAACGATAATCATGGCTTTTCCCTCTGTCGAATTCCCTTCTTCGTCTTCTGTAATATGATAGTATTCAGGACGATATATAAAATTCACAAGGTCGGCATCCTGCTCAATAGCTCCCGACTCACGAAGGTCGGAAAGTTGCGGTTTTTTGTTGTTACCAGGCCTTAGCTCGACTGAACGGTTCAACTGTGAGAGTGCGATTACCGGTACATTCAACTCTTTTGCCAGGCTTTTGAGCGATCGCGATATGGTCGAAATTTCCTGTTCGCGGTTTCCTCCGCGCTGATCACCTCCGGCAGTCATCAACTGGATATAGTCAATGATGATCACCTGAATATCGTACTGAGCTTTAAGACGGCGGCACTTTGCACGAAGTTCGAAAATAGACAGGGCAGGAGTATCATCAATATAGATTGGCGCATCGATGAGTGGCCTGATTCGGGAATTGAGTTGTTCCCACTGGTAGCCTTCCAGGTCGCCTTTGCGCAGTTTTTCTGACGAAATCTCAGCTTCTGATGAAATAAGCCTGGTGACTAACTGCAGGCTGGTCATTTCAAGTGAGAAAATAGCAACCGCTTTCTTACTGTCAACAGCCATATTTCGGGCCATTGAAAGCACAAAGGCCGTTTTACCCATACCAGGGCGTGCTGCTGTAATGATCAGGTCAGAATTCTGCCACCCACCGGTTATCCGGTCAAGATCGGTAAAGCCCGAGGGTACCCCCGTGAAACTGCCATCATGTTTCATGGCAACATTTATCTGGACCAATGCATCGCGGATCAGGTCGGGCATTTGCTGGGTACGCCTCCGCAGGTTGTTTTCACTGATACCGAAAAGGTTACGCTCTGCATTATCGAGCAAAGAAAACACATCGGTGGTATCTTCAAAAGCATCGCGGATAGTCTCCGTGGATGTTCTGATCAATTCACGCTGAAGGTGTTTCTGCATCAGAATACCGGCATGAAACTCAATATTGGCGGCTGAAGCAATACGGCTGGTAAGCTGTGTGATGTAAAAAGGCCCTCCTACCAGGTCAAGTGTGCCATCAGATTTTAACTGATTTGTAACTGTAAGAATATCAACCGGTTGATTATCTTTAAATAAAGTAAGTATTGCATTGAAAATTACCTGGTGAGCTTCTTTGTAAAAAGCGTCAGGATTCAGTGTATCTATCACTGCAGCCAGGGCATCCTTTTCGAGCATCATAGCACCCAGCACAGCTTCTTCAACATCGATTGCCTGGGGTGGCAACTTACCATGTTCCATAAACGCCTGCTGGGATGTCATTGGCCGCTTAACACGCTTGCGTCCGGCCACTTCAGGTAATCCGTTTCCTTTTTCTTCCATAAGCCAAAAGTATGAATTTTGGCATCTGTTTCCGCCACGTTTCGTTGTATTAAGTTATGAACATCGCGGCATGATTGTTGTCACAGGTGCCTTCATCCAAAGTGCCCGATCAATTCCGATTGAACAAAAAACTATCTTTGGCGTCTCTATTAAATAACAAATCATTTCATCACAATGAGAATTTTCTCTGTTTCGACTGTCATCACATTCCTGTTGATCAGCACTTTATCGTTCAGCCAGGTTATCAAGCCGGTTACCATTACTGTAAAACCAAGCGAAAAAATCAGCTATACAAAGGTTTATCTTGACACACTGGCAGCAAAAGGCACAGCAGAATTTATAAATACAGAAGTAAAAGCTGATGGCAGCTTTGTATTATCAGCGCCAATTTCCGACCCGAACCTGTACAAACTTCGTTTTGACCAGAACAATTTCATGTGGCTGATCCTTACACCCGGAGAAAAATTATCCATCATCCCGGCAGGCAGTAAACTTGGCCCAGACGCTACAGTCAAAGGCTCGCACCACTCTGAACTTTTATATACTGCATTGCGCAAAAGCAAAACCTTTGATCAGAAACGTGACAGCCTGAATAAGGCATATAATAATGTACAAGCCCTGCCTGCTCACGATTCGCTTTCGGCGCTCATTATCCGCGATTTTACGGCCAATGACTCCTTGCAGAAAGTCGCCCTTATAACGCTTATTGAAAAAGAGCCCGGCTCACTTGCCTGGATGTTTTTCACTGACAAGTTCGATATCTCAACGGATTTTGCCTTTGTTGACAAGCTTGACAAAGCTTTAACCAAGGCTTACCCGGCAAACGCTTTTGTGAAACAATACCACAACCAGGTGGAGATGGAGCGCAAAACTGCTATAGGCCAGCCTGCTCCTGATATTACACTTCCTGATGCTGATGGTAACATGAAAAGTCTTTCATCACTCAGGGGAAAGGTAGTATTACTGGATTTCTGGGCTTCGTGGTGCGGGCCATGCCGTAAGGAAAACCCCTATGTTGTTAAGGTTTACAACCAATTCCACCAAAAAGGATTTGAGATATTCAGCGTTTCACTGGACAAGGACCGTGCAGCCTGGTTGAAAGCAATCTCGGCCGACAACCTCACATGGCCTGACCATGTAAGCGATCTGAAATACTGGAACTCAGCAGGTGCCGCAATATATGGTGTGACAGCAATCCCATACAGTGTATTGATTGACCGTGAAGGCCTTATCATTGCCAAGAAGCTACGCGGTGATGCACTCGAGAAGAAAGTATCAGAACTGCTCAAATAGGTTTACTAAATTTCAGCAACCACCCTTATCAAGGAGGCTTCAGCCTTAATCTTAAGGGGAAAAGCGTACAGCCTGAAACTCCTGTCAGCAGGTAATTCTATGAGATTTGTAAGACTCTCGAGCATAAATCTCTCGCCATTGAGAAATGTCATGTGGAAGTCGTAAGGCATGCGATCGGGCGAAGGTGAATCGAAGCCAATGATGCGAACACCATTCTCAACCAGTTTTTCAGCAATAAGGTTCTCAAAATCAGGATATCCGGCATAGTAATCTGGTGTGTTCCAGGTGCGATCGTGATTTGTGCGGAAAAGCACAATTTCGTGATCCCTGAATTTCTGTTCCCAACCGGACTGATAATGAACCGGATTCTGACCGCTGACATCAATCAGGCAAGCCTTGCCGGTGAAAAATCCTACATCAAATCTATCAATCGTTGCATCAATATCACGTACATGCATGGGAGCATCCATATGTGTGCCGGAATGCATATTGGACTCCAGCCGTACGCTGTTGTAACCATCATTTTGAATTGTCCTGTCGACCGTGAGTGACGGGCTCTCTTCACCCAGATACACAGGCATCTCGTGATATAACGTTCGTGTCAGGTCAATATATTTCGGCATATGATTTCCTTGTTAATTAGCCATTGAGCAGTTTTGTTCTTTCATCGTCTTTGAGATCTTTCCAGCAAAATCCCCTGAAATCGCAAGGATATGGGTGCATACACTGGTAGCCGGGCAATATTGCGGGGGAATGATGTTGTGAGAGCACCTTTTTCATCTCCTTGATTGAGAGCTCAATCTTTGAGGTTTTCAGTTCATCCGGCTGCTCAATCTCCCTGAAGACAAACAGCGCTTTAACATCCTTGTAATCTGATACTTCCACCTCCGCATCACGGTGAACCAGGAAGAATCTGTTCAGCCTGAGGCCGCTTCCGGTAATCACATAATTCTGAAGATAAGCATCATTATAATATGTATCGCTCAGCGAACCGCTGCTTTTAACTTCGTATGCTGACCAACCGTTGCCATCATTCACGAGAATATCAACCGCAATGATCACTTCGTTGTGGATAAAGCAAGCCTCATAGATCACCGGGTACCCTTCGGCAATGAGCTTTTGTGTTTTCCGGGCTGATGCTTCGGATGGTGCAGGTATTTCGACGCCACCGGGAAATAGTTGCCGGGCAACCTTACCGATAGCATGTCCCCGTGCAAACTTTGCCAGTTGCTCCTCACTTAGCCTGTCGCGAAGAAATGATCTGTGCTTATTCAGGTACAATGATTTCAGGCACTGCAATCCCCTGATGTATGTTGACTTCGATAGCGAAAAGGCCGGCATTGCTGGTTATTACTTCACTTGCAGGTTGCCTGTAAGCTTCACATCATCGGATGAGCCACCAATAAGTAAGGTATAAACACCCGGTTCAATTTTGTATTCTCCAATAGTCGTATCAAAGTGCCTGAGTTGCGACACAGGTATTGTGAGCTGGACATCTGCAGATGCGCCTGTTTTCACATTAACTCTTTTGAAGGCTGCCAGCGCTTTAATTGGCTGATCGCTGAGTCCGGAAGGTTGCTGCATATAAACCTGTACCACTTCATCACCATCAAGCTTTCCAGTATTGGTCAGTTTAAGTGAAATGACCACATCCTGATCCTTCGATGATATCTCAGGTTTGTCGATTTTAAGGTCAGAGTACTTGAAAGTGGTGTAGCTCAAACCATAACCAAAAGGATACAACGGCTTGCCCTTGAAATACTTGTATGTTCGGCCCTCCATTGAATAATCTTCAAAAGCCGGCAGATCGTTCACCGAATTATAAAACGTAACCGGTAACCGTCCGGCGGGATTATAATTTCCAAAAAGTACATCAGCAACAGCGTTACCGCCTTCCTGGCCGGGGTACCAGGCTTCAACAATCGCCGGTATATTATCCTTTGCCCAGCCAAACGATAAAGCGCTTCCATTCGTAAGTACAAGAACGACAGGCTTCCCGGTATTTTTCAGCTTCTCAAGGAGTTTAATCTGTTCGGCAGGAATATCCAGGCTGGTTCTGTCACCACCGGCAAATCCTTCAACTTTTACCTCCATCTCTTCTCCTTCAAGGTTGGGTGAGATTCCACCGACAAAAATTACAACATCGGCACCAGCAGCTGCCTTCATTGCGTCTTCAGCCAGCAGCTTTCCATTGCTGAGTGCAACAGTTTCTTCAACTTTCATTAGTCGGGCCATTACTTCTGGGCGTTCCACACCGATTTTGTACTGCACTGATTTCAGGTTTTTACCGACCTTACTCATGATTCCCTGCAGTATGGTAACCGGTGCTGAAGGCACGCCGTTGTAATTGCCCAGCAATACCGATGTATCATTGGCATAAGGCCCTATTACGGCAACTTTTTTTACTTTTTTTGAAAGCGGAAGGATGTTATTCTCATTCTTAAGCAACACAATGCTTTCCTGGGCCACTTTTCGGGCAAACAAGCTGTTTTCCTTTGTGTTATTGGCTGATGGCGGTATTGCCGCATAAGGAACCATTGACGGAGGATCGAATAAACCGAGCTTCATTCTTGCTTCGAAAAGCCTTGTAAGAGAAAGATCAAGGTCAGCTTCGGTGAGGTAACCGCTTTTTATGGCTTCGTTGAGGTGAACGTACTCATTGCCGCAAGCCAGGTCGCAGCCGGCTCTTACGGCCAATGCCGAGGCTTTGTCAGGCGACGGAACGAACTTATGGAAATTGTAGAAGTCAGATACAGCCCAGCAGTCAGAAACTACGTAGCCGCTGAATCCCCACTTATCACGTAAAATCTCTTTGAGCAAGAATGTATTGGCCGAAGCCGGCGTTGCATACACTCTGTTATAACAGCTCATAACCGAATAAACTTTTGCTTCTTTGACCAGCGCTTCAAAAGCCGGGAGATAGGTTTCGTACAAATCCCGCATCGAAGGCCATGCATCAAAGCGATGGCGATCAGGCTCGGGACCGCTGTGTACTGCAAAATGCTTTGCCGTGGAGATTACTTTAAAATATTTCGGGTCATCACCCTGTAAACCAGTTACAAATGCTTTCCCGATGGATGCGGTAAGAAACGGATCTTCTCCATAGGTCTCCTGTCCCCTGCCCCAGCGCGGGTCGCGAAAAATATTGATGTTTGGTGACCAGAAAGTAAGTCCCTGGTATATACCGTGTTCATTCTTAGCGATGGCTTCATAATATTTTGCCCGTGCTTCGGTTGAAATAATGCCGGCTTCCCCATGAATAAGTTCCGGATTCCATGTAGCCGCCATTCCAATAGCCTGGGGAAACACGGTGGCGATGCCATTACGTGCCACTCCATGAAGGCATTCGTTCCACCAGTTGTATTCAGGGATCCCCAGCCTGGGTACTGCCGGTGCATTGTACTGCATCTGCAAAATCTTCTCTTCAAGAGTAAGCCTTCCAACCAGGTCGGCGGCCCGTTCGGGAAATGAATATTTTACATCCAGGTACTTTGGCGTATTTCCGCTCTTGCCGGTTTCCTGTGAATAAAGACTTAATGTGACCAGGTTTAAAGCAATGAACCACAAGAGACTCATTTTTAGCATCTTAATCATCTTTTTGATTATTTAATTATTTTTATTAGTAAGTATTCTAAACTAATTAACAATTTTTATTTATTCGTTCGTCAGGTGATCTAACTTTCTATATTTGTATTTTTAAGTTTTAAAAGTACAAAATCATCAATAACCTTTTGTACTGAAGCCGGTAAGCAGTCATCAAAAATAAGAGAAATTAAATTCGGCCGATATGAAACTTTATTCTGAAAACGTCTGCAAATTATCTTCCGGGGTAGATATGTTGCTTTATTCACTTGAGAATGAATCGGGAATGAAGGTTAAAATCACCAATTATGGTGGCACAATAACTGAGGTTTGGGTTCCGGGAAAAGACGACAGAATTGACGATGTGATTTTATGTTTCGACAATCCTGAGAAACTTATTACGAATATTGAGCCATATTTTGGTTGCATTGTCGGACGAAACTGTAACAGGATTGCCGGCGCCAAATTTTCGATTGATGGGCAGGAATACCATGTTTCAGCAAATAAAGATACCTTTCAGCTTCATGGCGGATTTGAAGGTTTTAATAAAAAAGTCTGGAAAACAGTACCTTCCGAAACCAAAGATGCTGTCTCTGTCGTGCTGGAATACCTAAGCCCTGACGGTGAAGAAGGGTTTCCCGGAAATTTGCAGGTAAAAGTCACTTACACACTTAATAATAAGAATGAATTGTCGGTGTCGTTCTGCGCCATGACTGACAAGCCCACTCCTGTAAACCTTACTAATCATGCTTACTGGAACCTGGCAGGTGAGAGTTCGGGCAGTATTCTTGACCATCAGATGATGATACTGGCTGATCATATCACAGAAACAGATGAAAATTCAATCCCGACTGGTTTTCTCAAACCGGTTGCCGGTACGCCGTTCGATTTCACCTCCCCGCATACAATCGGAGAGCGAATTGACAAGCTTTATATGGGCTACGATGATAATTTTTGCCTTAGAAACTTATCGGGAAAGCTTGCACTGGCAGCCAGGGTTTTTGATCCAAACAGCGGGAGGTTAATGGAAATGCTCACCACGCAACCGGGTATGCAATTATATACCGCAAACTGGTTCAACGGCAGTATAACCGGCAAGGGAGGCAGTCAATACTGTCAACATTCGGCTTTTTGCACCGAAACGCAGCATTATCCGAACGCTATGAATATCAGGAATTTCCCTGACGTGATTCTGAGGCCCGGTGATCTCTACAGGTCAGAAACCGTATGGCGCTTTTCCGTTGCTGACTCAATCTAAATCAATAAAAAACAGTTACTTATGAAATCGCTCCTGATACTTTTCTCCTTTTTAGTGGTTATTTTTCTGCCGGACTCGTTTGCGCAATCGCCTCCTCATACTTTCACTACTGTCGGGCAGGACTTCAAACTCGACGGACAACCGATCCAACTTATAGCCGGTGAGTTGCATTACCAGCGCATTCCGCGGGAATACTGGCAAAACAGGCTGCAAACCGCTCATGCCATGGGATTGAACGCTGTTTCGGTATATTGCTTCTGGAATGATCATGAACCGGCTCAGGGTAGATTTGATTTTAAAACCGGCAACCGCGACCTGTCCACTTTTATCAAGATGGCTCAGGCTGAGGGTTTATGGGTGATTCTTCGTCCAGGCCCTTATGCATGTGCTGAATGGGAGTTCGGAGGTTATCCCTGGTGGCTGCTTAAGGAAAAAGATCTGGTCGTCAGGAGCAAAGACCCGAGGTTTCTTTCTGCAGCAGAAAAATATATATTGGAACTTGGCAACCAGGTCAGTGGTTTGCAGATAACCAACGGCGGGCCAATAATTATGGTTCAGGTAGAGAATGAATACGGCTCATATGGCAGCGATAAGGAATACATGTCGCTGACAAGGGACATGTTTGTAAAGGCAGGATTCAATGTGCCTTTATTCACCGCCGATGGTCCGGTCCAATGCAAGGACGGGTATCTGCCAGGCATTCTGCCCGCAATCAATGGAGAAACCAATCCCGATGCGCTCGTTGATACCGTTAATAAATACAACAACGGAAGCGGCCCTTACTTCATTCCTGAATATTATCCAGGCTGGCTGGACCATTGGGGTGAACCGAAATCAAAAGTGAAAACCAATGATGTTGTTAAGGATATCAAAGTGCTGCTAGAATCAGGCGTTTCGTTTAATTTTTATATGCTTCATGGCGGCACCAACTTCGGTTTTATGAATGGTGCCAATTACAATCGCGAAACCCCTATTCAGCCTGATATTACGAGTTACGACTACGACTCGCCGATGAGCGAAGCGGGCTGGCCGACTGACAAATATTTCGCACTTAAAAAACTTATCTTTCCCTATCTTCCCGAAGGAAGCATAATACCTGAAGTGCCTGAACGACTGCCGGTTATAACAATTCCACAGTTCAGGCTCAGCGAAGTTTACAGTGTTACAAACTATCTTCCGAAACCCGTTAAATCGGCAGGTATTCTCAGTATGGAAGACGTGGACCAGGGATATGGCTACATTCTTTACCGGACAACAATAGCTAAGCCGGGGAAATCAATGCTGAAAATCAAGGAATTAAGAGATTATGCTGTAATCTTGATCAATGGCAAACCGGTCGGCACGCTTGACCGAAGGCTTGCTCAGGATTCTATTCAGATTGAGACAAAATCACCCAATAGCCGGCTTGACATCTTTGTTGAGAACATGGGACGTATTAATTACGGCCATCGCATGACTGAGAATCGCAAAGGAATTACTGAAAAAGTACTGCTTGGGCAAACCGAACTCAGGAACTGGGAAATATATCCATTGCCGATGAATAAGATTCCTGCTTTCACCAAAATAGAGAAGAAAAAACCAGCCGGACCGGTTTACCGCAGGGGAACTTTCAATCTTGAAAAGACCGGTGACACTTTCATCGATATGCGCCTGTGGGGAAAAGGGATTGTATTTGTAAATGGCAATAACCTTGGAAGATACTGGAACATAGGGCCGCAGCAAACCTTATATTGTCCTGCCCCGTTTCTTAAAAAAGGCCAGAATGAGATAGTGGTTGTAGAATTGTTAAATCCGGAAATAAATCTCATTAAAGGATTGAGTGAACCAATACTTGACCAACTAAGAAACAAATAGGCACTGAATCAATCTACTGATTATCAATAATTAACATAAACCATATGAACCTGACCTGGATTGACTGGAGTATAATATTGGTGCTATTTGCCCTGATGCTTGGAATGGTATTCCTGAGCAAAAGTTTGCTGAAAAGCGTCACTGACTTCCTGGCAACAGGCCGTACCGGCGGACGCTATATTATCTCAATGTTTCACGGCACGGCTGCGCTTGGAGCAATTACAGTGGTCGGCGCACTGGAACAAAACTACAACGCCGGGTTCAATTCGAGGTGGTGGGAAATGCCTACTGCTGTTATCCTGGTTACAATCAGTGTTACCGGTTGGGTGGTTTACCGGTTCAGGCA
>DAONEL010000026.1:1672-9656 GCA_035403045.1 Bacteroidales bacterium | reverse complement strand
GCCCATGAAGCCAAGATGGCTGACGTGCTTACTAACTGGAGGCTTGTTCCCCAGTGGGGCCTTTTCCTTATGATTGTGCCAATCATCGCCTACACAATATTTCACCACGACAATTACAAGGTCATTGCTGACAATATCAATCAGATGCTGGCAGGTTTTGCTCCTGCTGATCAAAGCCAGCTCAGGGTTCCGATGGTGCTTAATTACCTGCTGCCGGTTGGGCTGAAAGGGGCATTTGCAGCTATTATGCTTGCAGCCGCCATCACCTGCCATAATACCTACATGCACTCATGGGGCAGTATTTTTATTCAGGATGTTGTTATTCCTATCCGTCAAAAACCTTTTGAGCCAAAAGAGCACCTCAAATATCTCAAACTTTCAATACTGGCCGTTGGCATTACAATATTCATACTCAGCATAGTGTTTCAGCAGACCGAAAAAGTATTTCTCTTTCTCAATATTTCCGGTGCGATATTCGTAGGAGGTTCAGGAGCAGTCATCATTGGCGGGCTTTACTGGAAAAAAGGGACAACTCCGGCAGCTTGGGCTGCCATGATTACAGGCGCCCTGGCAGCTTCAGTTAACATCCTGCTCAATCAGCTAATTCCGAATTTCCCGATAAACGGTCAGTGGGGTTGGTTTATCGCCATGGTTTCAGCCTCGGTTGTGTATTTATTTGTTTCGTTGTTAACACCCCAAAAGGCATTCAACCTTGATAAACTGCTTCACCGGGGAGAGTATGCTGTTAAGTCAGAAATGTCATCGGCAAGCACTGAAGTAATCAGGGGATGGAAAGTACTGGCACCTACCATTGAATTCACAAAAGGCGACAAGGCAATATATTATGTTACAACCGGTTGGACATTTGCCTGGGTCCTGGTGTTTTTCATCGGAACTTTATTTTACTTTTTTGTGAAGCCTTTTACCAATGATCAGTGGTTGGTTTTCTGGAAAGTATACACATACCTCTTCCTTGCTGCTTCAATTATAGTAACCATCTGGTTTACAATAGGCGGAATGAAGAATTTGAAAGAGATGATCAAGGCTCTCAGAAGCAACATCAGGGATCATCACGATGACGGGTTTGTTTCAAAACACTAATCAGCAATTATGAACTACGGACATTTTTCACCCGACGGAAAAGAGTATATTATAACCAATCCCAGGACGCCAAGCCCATGGATAAATTACATTTACAATGGGCGGTATTTTTCGACAATATCAAACAACGGAGGTGGGATCAGCTATTATAAAAGTCCGCTGCACGGCAGGATAACGCGTTACCGAATTAACGAAGTACCACCTGACAGACCTGGAAAATACATCTATGTTAAGGATCACGAGACTGGCGAAATCTGGAGTCTTACCTGGCAGCCTGTTGGCAAACATGCTGATTGTTACAGAGTTGCCCATGGATTTGGCTACACCAGGGCTGAATCCTCAGTTAATGCAATCGAATCAACTGTACTCTATTTCGTTCCCGGGGAAGATGACCAGGAAATCTGGAAAACCACACTAAGAAATAATAGTAATAAACCCAGGAAGCTCTCAGTATATGGTTATGTAGAACTTGCACTCGGGCATGCCCTCGTCGATCTCATCAATCAGTGTGACGATCAGCATTTTAACCGTTCGCATTTTGAAAAGGATCTCAATTCTTTGTTCTCGACTAAGACATACTGGGTAACCCAGTCCAAAGGCACTCAGCAACAGGAAAATAAAGAATGGGATCAATGGACTTTCTTCACTGTAAATAAACCTGTAACAGGTTTTGAAACAGTTCGGGAAAGGTTCCTGGGGCTGTACAGAAATGAGAACAATCCTGAAAGCCTCGAAAAGGATAACCTGTCGTGCCAGGAAACTGATTACGGCAACATTATTAATGCATTAAAAGTGGATATTGAGCTGGCCCCTGGTGAAACCACAGAACTCATATTTTCACTCGGAGTCATTGAAAAGACAAGGTTTGAAGAACTGAAATCACAGAAGGTCAGAAAATATCACTCAGCAGAAAGGGTTGATGCGGCCTTTGTTCAGGTACAAAAGTCGTGGAACGACTACTTTGCTTATACAACCGTTGATACACCGGATGATAATGTTAACACCTTTATGCGTTACTGGCTGCCTTACCAGGCAAAAGTAGCCTTTGATGTAGGACGTGTGATAAGCTTCTATTACTGGGGAATAGGGCGCGGGTTTGGTTTTCGCGACACTTCGCAGGATACGATAGCAGTAACCATTTCTAATCCTCAAAAAGCCATGGAACGCATCCAATTGCTTTCACGACAGATGCGAAAGGACGGTAAAGTATACCATCATTTCCATGGCGACGGTCAGGGTGAATTTACCTACCATTGCGATGATCCCTTGTGGTTTATGCTCGCCGTAACCGAGTATCTTAAGGAAACCGGTGATTTTGGATTACTCGCCGATAAACAGCCATTTATTGATAGTGAGCCTGATACTATCCTTCAACACATGTTCAGCGTTGTTAATTACGCGAAGAATAACCTGGGTAAACATGGCTTGCCGATTTTTGGACGCGGCGACTGGAACGATACCCTGGATTATATCGGGGGTGATGAGGGCGGTGAAAGTGTTTGGGGTGCCATGTTTTATGCTGCCATGCTTAACCTTTTCATCGAACTTTTGGCACATCTCGGAATGGTTAAAGAGCAAGGTGAAGTCACTACTGTCAGGGAAAATCTGATCAGTGCAGTAGAAGATCATTGCTGGGATGGTGAATGGTATATCAGGGCATTCGGAGAAAAAGAACGTCGTGTAGGATCAAAAGATAACAAGTACGGAAAAATCTTCCTGAACACACAGATATGGCCAGTGCTTGCAGGTTTCCCAGACCGTAACCGGCTTGTAATGGCAATGGACAGTGTAAAAAAACACCTTGATTCGCCTGAGGGGCCGAAGAAATGCTCACCTGCCTGGCGCGAAATTGACCCAAATATTGGTCTTGTTACCCGCTGTGTATGGGGAAAAAAGGAAAACGGCGCCGTATTCTGCCATCCCACCACCTGGGTAATTCAGGCTGAAACCATGTTAGGCCGGAGCAACCAGGCTTTTGAATACTTCAGGAAACTTCTGCCAAACCGCATCGACAGCGACACTTTTGTTGCTGAACCTTACGTATATTCGCAGTATATCACCAGCAACGAACATTCCCAGCCCGGGAGGGCAAGCCATTCATGGCAAACCGGTTCCGCGGCATGGATGTATCGGGTAAGTTACGACTATATCCTGGGAATCCGGTCAACATACAGTGGCCTGATCATTGATCCGGCAATACCGTCATATTGGCCGGGATACAGAGCTGAAAGGGTATACAGAGGTGTGCGCTATAATATTGCAGTTGAAAACCAACAAGGCACTCAAAAAGGAATCAGGCAACTTATTGTTGATGGCAGAGAAGTGCCGGGCAACCTGATACCAATTCCGCAATCAAAGACCTGCATAGTAAAAGTAATCATGTAACCATACCTTAACCAACTACTCCATGGAAAGGCATTCGAAAAACCCGGTCATTACACGCTACGACATTCCCCCTATTCCACCTGAACTCGTTGATGTAACAAGCGCTTTTAACCCGGGTGCCATCAAGGATGGCGATATTTACCGCCTGATGCTCCGGGTACAAAGCAGGTCGAGGGAAACTTTCCTTGTAATGGCCGGAAGCCGGGATGGCGTTGATTTTACAGTAGAAAACCGAATAGTTCATTTCAGGGGGATTGAACATGTGAAAGAAAAAATCTATCACATATACGATGCCCGCATCACGAAAATGGAAGGACGGTTTTACATTATGTTCGCCATGGATATGGAAGATGGGTGTCAGTTGGGACTTGGTGTGACGGATGATTTCCAGGTATTTGATTTTCTGGGTATTACATCAAACGAAGACATCCGGAACGGGGTTCTTTTTCCTGAAAAAGTAAACGGAAAATACCTGCGCATGGACAGGCCAAACAAGGCCAGACATTCAGGTGGTCCAACCTCAGGAAGCACGATCTGGCTCAGTGAATCCTTTAACCTGCTTGACTGGACCCCTGTTGCCCCACTGATTAACGGACGATTTCATTACTGGGATGAATATATTGGGTCAGGACCACCACCTGTTAAAACCCGCAAGGGCTGGTTGCACGTATACCATGGTGTTGCCGGCCATTTTGGGAGTGCCAATATTTATCAGGGCGGTGTGATGCTGCTTGACCTCAATGATCCGTCGAAGGTTATCGGACGTTGCCGATGTAACATACTAGAGCCGAGGGAGTCATGGGAATTGTCAGGGCAGGTTCCTAATGTTACATTCCCCAGTGGAATGATCGTGGAAGAATTTGACAACGAAGGGTTTGCCAAAGAGAGCAGTGAAGTAAAAATATATTACGGAGCCGCTGATACTTCCGTCGGATTGCTCATCACATCAGTTTCAGAGCTTCTGAATGCTGCTATGGAAGGCGGTATCCCGGGAATATAACTATAACCTATTCACAAGCACTCTCTTTAATGCTTGACTGACAGGTAGTATGCCAGGCATTCCTTAACCGAACAGTAAATTTCGTATTCGCTGGCCTCTTTCAGAAAGTCAGTTGACAGGTTGCAGAATTCTATAAATTCCCTGATTTCTTCATCTGTGGTGAACCCGGTAATTGATCTCACAATTTCCGGGTTATACTTTTTATCAATAATTGCCTTAACCTGATCTTTTCCGGTAAGTTCTTCATATTTTCTCAGGGATTTTCCCCTGCGGCTGAAAGAGTTATATAACATTGTAATTGGCCCGGAAATGGTATATGTTAGCCCGGGATCCCCCATTCCCGGCAATGTTTGTCCGGGACCCGCTGGCGGAAGATCAGTAATTTTCGCATTCAGGTTCAGGTCCGCTATCTGGGGTTTATCAACTTTTTGATTCAATACCGCCTGTCTTAATTCCGTAAGATTCCTGGGCCAATCATAAATAGTAATACCAGGTAACTGCAGGGTATCCTCCCTGAGATATATATGAACCGGAACAATACTAGCGCCAGAGGTCAAAGGGACCTGAAAAATATAAGTTTCAAAACCAATTGAACTGAAGACAATGGTGTCGCCGGTACCGGCAAAAATGCGAAATGACCCCCTGGAATCACTTGAAGTTCCGGTTCCTGCTTTATAATTCAGAATATTCACGTAAGCCAGCGGTCTGCCTTGCAGGTCTGTTATAAATCCGTCAATACGGAGTTCATGCACTTTCTGGCTCATGCTGGTTTTCACCAGGCAAAGCACGAAAACAATACAGCATATTCTGATTAAGTTCCGCATCACAGCAGCAAATGTAAGCACAACGACAAAATGACTTATGTTAATATTTCTTAACCAACACGTTAAAGCACCCTTCCCACATTTGTAAAAATTTCCCAATTCGGGACATTGTGTCCGTTTTTACCTTTTTTAAAGAACAGGCCTCTTTTTGGATGTAACTACTACTCCCTTGTCCTAACAGTTCAGGTTTAATTACTTTCTGTAAGTTCTTATCCAGGAATAAAAACTAATTCTATTATACTCATTATGCGGTGATTATGACGACAATGACTTTGAAGTTCATTGTAATCTCACAAGACCGCAGAGAAATGCTAATGAAAATTAGACCTCATGAATTGAATGAACTTACTGCCAGTTTTAAAGTTCCAAAATGAAATACAATTGATTGAATATGTTTCTATTTCGTGTTGTAATTTGCTGTCTATATGATATTTATGAAGTTTGGCAAGAAATTGGTAAAGTCATGAGCACCTAATAGAATAGAATCTAACCTCGCTATAATGACCTGTAAGACTACTAACCTATTTGTCTACCACACTCAGTCAGCTCTTGGAGGAAATATCCTCAAATCTCTATATAACAGGGCAGTTGTGGTAAAAAAAGTATTTCCATCAGAATTACTGCAAACTAGAATGGTTCCCAGAGATAAAGACCTGGGAATCAGTTCCTTTTCTTTGCTTGACAACCATTCCACCATTCCTGCCAATCGCTTTCCGGAACCCACTGACACAACAGGGAACAACGCGGAAAGCATCTACCATATTTTCCTGAACTAATCACTCTACTGGTAAAACTAAGAACCCATGAAAAATCAATTATCTAACTGTAGCACAGCTTCAACGATAACGGGAACACTCCTGCTACCTGCAAGGAATATTTTCCGAAAGACGCTGTCATTGTTAATTATTATGGTATTTGCGCTGAGCCTTAGCGGTCAGGATGCCGCTAATTTTGGTGCAGCAGCAAAGCGTATTCCGCCGCCAGATTCCCCCTTTACATCAATGTACCAATCCGGGGCAAATTCTGATGCACCGGCTGGTTCGATTTCAGTAGCCGAAAATGCAGCATATAATGCTTATACGCCTGAACAGTTGGTTCAGAATGTGCTGGTTACAGGCTGCTTAACCGCCAGCAACGTCAGGTTCGGATATTATAACCGAACGAACAACAATACCTGGGTTAACCACACATGGTCAACTACTCCCGGCAATCGCCAGCTTGCATATTTCAGCAAGGGCAACTCTACTTTCCCTTTGAATGAGGGATTGTTACTTTGCACCGGACGAGCCTCTTCAGCCATGGGACCAAACAATAATGGCGGCAGGTCAGACCAGATGGTAAGTAATGCCTCGGACCCCGACCTGGCAACGATCACGGGACGGACAATGTATGATGCTTCAATATTGGAATTCGACTTTGTACCGGCAGGTGACTCTATCGAGTTCACCTTTGTGTTTGCATCAGAAGAGTTTCTTGAATATTGTGAAACACAGTATAATGACGCTTTCGGCTTCTTTCTCAGCGGCCCCGGCATCTCAGGACCCTATATGAACAATGCCGTTAACCTGGCTCTTATTCCGGGAACCACAATCCCTGTTTCGATCAATACTATTCACCCTGCCGGAACCAATGTTAATGGGGTTAACTATCCTGCTGAAAACTCCGAGTACTATTTCAACAATTCAGCAGGCTCATTAACAATGCAATACGATGGTGGTACAGTTACATTGAAAGCCAGATACGCTGTTCAAGCCTGTTCGACTTACCGGATCAGGATGAGCATTGCTGATGCTTCTGACCAGCAATGGGATGCAGGTGTATTCCTTGGTGCAAAGAGCTTTAACTCCCAGAACATAGCAATGACAAATTTCGCACTGACTAGTTTTGGAAATTATAATGAAGGACAAACAAACACGTTTGAAGGATGTTCTGGTTATATGCGGATTGAGCGCAATGGTTCAGATATTACTCTTCCTAATACCGTAAGTCTGATACTTTCAGGAAATGCAACAAATGGTGTTGATATCCAGACCACAGGAGGGCAGCCTTTTCCATCACAGATTACTTTTCCAGCCAATGTTGCATACATTGACATTCCATATACAATAATCGCCGATGCAAATTCCGATAACGGAGAAACCTTCATTATACAAGCACCGGTCAGTTGTCCTTGTGATGCCAATCAAACTTATGTAACTCTTACATTAAATCTTTTTGAACAGTATCAAATCAGTTCCGTTTCAGCCCTGAATGTCACATGCAATGGACAGAATAACGGAGTAATTACAGTAAATGTCACAGGAGGATCGGGTAGCTATCTTTACTCGATTAATAACGGCACTACATGGCAAACTCTAAATATTTTCACAGGTCTTACAGCCGGAACTTATACCGTCCTGGTCAGGGAACCTGGCAGTTGCTTTGCTGATGCTTCGGTTACTGCGACTGTTGGAAGCCCTGTGGCTATCGTTGCCAATGCCGGTCCCGATGTTACCATCTGCAACGGCGAAAGCACTCAGCTCAACGGAACCGGTGGGGTGCTTTACAATTGGAGTCCGGCCACCGGATTGAATTACACCAATATTCCCAATCCGATTGCGTCACCTTCAGCTACAACCACTTATACCCTGACAGTTACAAATGCAGCAGGTAATTGTGCATCAACTGACCAGGT
>DAONEL010000026.1:0-1572 GCA_035403045.1 Bacteroidales bacterium | reverse complement strand
CTTATACCCTGACAGTTACAAATGCAGCAGGTAATTGTGCATCAACTGACCAGGTTGTGGTGACAGTAAACGCGTTAGCAACCTTTACCGCTTCGGCAACCAGTGTAACCTGCAACAGCGGTAATAACGGATCGATAACGGTTACTCCGCTTTCAGGGGCAATCGGTGATTATGAATACTCAAATAACGATGGAGCCAGCTACCAGTCTGGAAACATCTTCAATAACCTCTCTGCCGGTTCTTACCTCATTAAAATCAGAAATCTTGCAACAGGTTGCGAATCTGATCACCTTGCTGTGCAGGTTACAGAACCCAATCCTTTAATAGGTTCATACACCGCAACTGAGATAGAGTGCAATGGGGGTGTTTCTACAGTTACCATCACTGCATCAGGTGGAACTCCTCCCTATGTCGGTACAGGTGTATTCCAGCAATCAGCAGTAAAATACGTCTATACCATTTATGATGCTGCCGGATGTTCACGCGATGTTACTGTAATTCTCACTGAACCCCAGAAAATCACTCCTTCAGTCATTTCGCTAACCAATGTTGAATGTGGTGGACAAAACACTGGCGGTTTCAGCATTTCGGCATCCAATGGCGATGCTCCATATACTTATTCACTGGCACAGGCTACCGGCACTCAATGCGTTTCGGTGGATGAAACCTGGTTCAGTGGTACCAATGCCAACCTCAATGCACCCGCTGGAATGGTATTTGCCAGGGTTGATTTTGCAAGTTTCGGATTGCCTGATGGCGTATGTCCGGATTTCACTATTACTGCCTGCCATTCTTCAAGGAGCCAGTCAGTAGTTGAAAACTATCTGCTGGGTAACAATTCAGCCAGCATTCCTGCCGGAGATTACATTTTTGGAGATCCATGCCCTGGTTCAATAAAAAGATTAAGCATCAATGCAACGTATGCTGCACTTGCGGGAATATCGAACCAGACGGGTGTATTTTCCAACCTGGCTGCCGGGAGTTATATCGTTCTTGTTGAAGATGCCAATGGATGCAGGTCATCAATTTCGGTAAGCCTCAGCGAGGTAGATACGACCTCACCTACCTGGGTTACCTTGCCAGGAGCCCTTGATGGCACTTTTGAGTGCAGCGATCTGGCTGGAATAGCAATAGCACAGGGTTTATCGCCCGTTGCCCAGGATGAAAACGATCCTTCATTAACCTATCAAAAAACATCGGGAGCATTTGTTCCCGGTTCATGCCCTAATGCCGGAACGTATACAAACACCTGGATTGCATCAGATGATTGTGGCTTTACTACACCTGTTTATACACAGGTGATCACTGTCCAGGATATGACCGATCCGGTTCTTACCGTTCCGGCCAATGTTACCGTGGAATGCTCTGCCGTTCCCGTCGTTGGAACCGCCACCGCTACCGATAACTGCGATACCGAAGTTACCGTTACCTATGAAGGCGAAGTTCGCACCAACGGCTCATGCGCTGATTCATATACCCTCACCCGTACCTGGAAAGCTGTTGACAACTGCGGCAATGAAACTACCGCCTCGCAGGTGATCACCGTTCAGGATGTGACCGACCCGGTTCTTA
>DAONEL010000025.1:1967-27028 GCA_035403045.1 Bacteroidales bacterium | reverse complement strand
GTAGGGATGGGTGCCATTGTGATGGATGGTGTGGTGGTGGAAAGCAATTCGATCATTGCTGCAGGAGCGGTGGTTTCACAAGGCACAGTGGTTGAATCAGGAAGTGTTTATGCCGGCATTCCTGCCAAAAAAATAAAATCAATTGATGCTGCCTTGCTCGAAGGCCAGGTGAAACGCATATCGAACAGTTACACCATGTATGCCAGCTGGCATGATGCTTCAATCAAACCCATAGAGGGAAAAGAAACGAATGGTACTGCGGAAGAATAAATCGCATCGCCTTAAGCCATTAATCTCATTGAAACAAATCACTTTATCATTGCAATGATGCCTTATTCAGCCGTTGGCTGTTAGCTTTTAGCTGTTAGCTGTCATTCTGACATAAAAAAAACCTCTGGCAGGATAATTGATAATCAATTCTTGAAAAACCAAATCCAAAAACTATGTACCTGATCATTTTCCTCGTTTTCATGGTGCTGAGCCTTATCATAAGCCAGACATTGAAGTCGAAATTCAAGAAATACTCCCAGATTCCGATCAGCCGCGGACTTACCGGCGCCGATGTTGCCGAAAAGATGCTTCGCGAGCAGGGCGTTTACGATGTGAAAGTCGTTTCGGTGGAAGGACAACTTACCGACCATTATAACCCGCAGACAAAAACCGTGAACCTGAGCCGCGATGTATTTTATGGCAATAGCATTGCTTCTGCTGCCGTTGCAGCGCACGAGTGCGGACATGCCGTGCAGCATGCAACCCGTTATTCATGGCTGCAGATGCGATCGACACTGGTTCCCGTTGTAAGTTTTGCTTCCAACTGGGTTCAGTGGGTGTTGCTCGCAGGAATTCTGCTTATCAATACTTTCCCGCAACTTATGTTAGGCGGCATTGTGCTATTCGCTCTCACTACGCTTTTCAGTTTTATCACCCTGCCGGTTGAAATCAATGCATCACAGCGGGCACTTGTCTGGCTGAAAAACAGCGGACTTACCACTTACGAAAATCATGATAAAGCAGAGGATGCCCTGCGCTGGGCTTCTTACACATATGTAGTAGCAGCCCTTTCGTCGCTGGCTACGCTGCTTTACTACATCATGATATTTACAGGCAGAAGGGATTAAAACTCTCAAATCCGTTATTTTTTAAGAAGCCGGAAATGCTTTTCCGGCTTTTTTATTCCTTTACAGCAAGCCTGTCAATTATTGAGCCTTGAATTCGTTTTAACTTTGCGCTGACTGGCTAACAGGTCACTGATGAAACTGCATATCGTTTTCCTGGTTATTTCTTCATTGCTTCTTTCAGCAGAGGTAAATGCTCAGGTTTATGGTTGTACCGACTCTTTGGCCGTTAATTTTAACCCAGCAGCTACAGTAAACGATGGAAGTTGTGTATATGATAATGCTTCTGTTTCTCCCCAAAGATCAATTGAATTATCATCACAGATTTCTGAAACCTCTGGGCTGACTTTTTGGAATAACCTGTTATGGACACATAATGACGACACAGATACAGCATTGTACGGGTTGGATACCCTGAACGGCAAGATTATTCAGACCTATCTGCTCAATAGGGTTGTCAATAACGACTGGGAGGAAATCTCGGCTGATGACAAATATCTTTATGTCGGCGACTTTGGCAATAACTGGAACGGCAACCGCACCGACCTGAAAATTCTCCGGATTAGTAAAGCGTCAATGCTCGCAGGCAATTCTGCCGTGGATACGATCAGTTACCATTATTCCGACCAGGTTGATTTCAGCCCAACCGGAGCGAATAACACTGATTTTGACTGCGAAGCGATGATCGTATCCGCTGACAGCATTTATCTTTTCACGAAACAGTGGATCACTAAGGCGACCACTGTTTACAGCCTGCCGAAAACCCCGGGAAACCACACTGCAAATCATATTTCATCTTTTAACGTGGAAGGGCTTATTACAGGAGCAACCTACCTTAAAGACCAGCGGCTGCTGATACTTTGCGGGTATAATTCATTGGTTAGTCCTTTTGCCTGGCTTATTTACGATTTACCGGAACACCGGTTTTTTAGCGGAAACAAAAGAAAAATTTCTTTTTCGCTTCCATTTCACCAAACAGAAGGTGTATATGCGAGTAAAGGCTTAAAGGTTTATACAACAAATGAAGCTTCCAGCCTGTCCCCTTTTATTAACATTCCGCCGCAACTGCACATTTTTGACCTTTCTCCATTTCTTGCAAGCTACCTGAGTAAACAAACGCTTACAATTGAACTGAGTAAGGGCCAGAAAGAAATATTTATCTACCCTGATCCGGTGACCAGTTTTGTACTTCTTCAAGTTGCCGATAGCTTTCAAAATGAGGAATACCGGATATTAAACGCTTCAGGTTCAATCGTTAATAAAGGAAAAATGACTGGCAACACTGTAAACATTGATCTAAGTTGCCTGCACACCGGCATTTTCCTTCTGAAAATCGGAAACAGCAGCCAGAACACGCTGAAACTTATCAGGCGATAAAAAGAAAAAACCGCCTTTTTGAGGCGGTTTTTTCAATTTTTTAGTCAGAATTACTGAGTGATTCCAAGTTTTTTCTTAACGATCGGGGTCACATCTTCACCACCATCGGTATAAAGCATGAAACCTTCAACGTTGTTGAAAATGTATGTGAAACCATTTTCTTTTGCTACATCACTGATTGCCTTCTTGGCTTTTTCGATGAAAGGAGTTGTAAGTTTTGTTTCCTGTTCCTGCAGATCCTGTGATGCTTGCTGCTGGAAAGCCTGAATACGGTCCTGCAGATCCGATATTTCTTTTTCCTTGGTTTGCTTGATTATTGCTGAAAGAGTGGCCTGGTTGTTCAGGTAATCCGTGTACTTGGTCTCCAGTTCTGTCTGCATAGCCTGCAACTGATCCCTCAGAGTCTTCGAATAATCTTCCATTACTTTCTTCACGGTATCCTGTCCGGGCATTTGTTCGATCACTTTATTGAAATCAACATGTCCCAACTTTACATTTTTCTGAGCCTGGGCAGGCACAAACGCTGCAAAAAGGATAACAATTGCAATTGCTTTAACGATATTCTTCATTTTCTTGATGTGTATTGATAATTAGCTTGTTATGATTCGTATTTCAGGGGCGGCAAAGGTAGAAAAATTCCTTGAATTCCAAAACCTGTGCCTGTTTCCTTTACTTCTTTTTGTTTTCGCCATCCTGTGGCTTGTAGGTATAGCCCAGTTTATCGAGAACCTGCTCACTTATATCATATTTTGGGTTGGTGTAAATGAGCGTAGTGCTTCCTGTTTTATCAAAGATGAGGGCGTAATTCTCTGAGTTGGCAATTTCTTCTATTGCAGAATAAACTTTTTCCTGTATGGGTTTTACAAGTTCCTGGCGTTTTTTGAAAAGATCGCCGTCGCTGCCAAAACGCTTTTTCTGCAGGTCTTTGGCTTCTTTTTCCTTCTTGATGATATCATCCTCACGCTTCTTTTTCATATCGTCGGGCAACAATACCGATTCGTTCTGGAATGATTTGTACATTTTGTCAATTTCAGCAAATTTGGCTTCAATCTCTTTCTGCCACTGTACCGAAAGATCGTCAAGCTGGGCTTGCGCATCAGCATATTCAGGGATGTTGTCAAGAATGTAGCCAGTGCTGACGTAAGCATATTTCTGGGCGATGGCAGCAACGCTGAATGCGCTGAACAGCAATGTGGCGATTAATATTTTTTTCATGGTATGCCTCCCGGGTTATTGGTTTAGGTTTTATTCAGGTTGATTTTTATCAAAAAGTCTGCCAAAAAAAACTTTGATGATCGTCTGGCCAGCAAAGGCGCAGCATTTTACTATACAATCGCTGTGTTAATCGATGGATGAATTGATGGAGAAGTGGAATTGCCCTTTGTTGGCGCTTGGCATCCCCGGTATATTATCAAAACCGTAACCCCAGTCGAGGCCCAGCAGGCCAAACATTGGCAGAAACACCCTTACTCCAACGCCGAGCGATCTTTTTACATCAAATGGGTTGAAATTTCTGTAACTACCCCAGCAATTACCGGCTTCGGCAAATACAAGCCCAAAGATTGTGCTGTTTGGATTAAGTGTAAGGGGATATCTCAATTCCAGTGTACTCTTGTTGAAGATAATACCTCCGGGCTCTGACGAGGAGTAGGCCTCGGGTGTGAGGCTTTCATTGGTGTAACCTCTGAAACCGACCAATTGCCTGCCGTCGATAGCCGAAGAATATCCCGTCATGCCATCGCCTCCCATGAAGTAACGGTTAAAAGGCGTATAATTCAGGTCGTTGCTGTATCGCCCTATAAAACCGGCTTTCATCCTGGCCATCACAACGAGGTCGCCCACTATTTGCTTATAAAAAGTACCATTAAACTTCCACTGGTGAAACTCAACAAGCTTATTCTTCTGCTCGGTGGTCATTTCGGCATACCGGTTTGGCGCGATGAGCGAATATGGCGGCGTAGCTTCAACCGAGAGGCTTACTTCACTGCCGCTCCGGGCATAAATTGCTGCATCAGTGGAATATCGTCCCAGCGCAAGCGTGTAACTATAATTATGATACAAACCGTCACCGATTCCCATGGCAATAAAGCGCGAATAGTTTTCAAGCTTGTATTGCTGGAAACTCAGGCTGTTTGAAAGCGTAAAATAGTTATCAGGCCAGTTCAGCCGGCGGCTGAGCATAAAAGCCAGTCCCGTAATGTTGTAGAGGTAATACGACGATTCGCCTTTGTTGCCATAGCTGTACATTGATGCAAAAGCTGATACGCTGAAGGCATTTGGTTTTTTACCTCCCAGCCAGGGCTCGGTGAACGAAGTGCTGAAACTGAGGTAACCTTTGCCATACGACTGCATACGAATGGATAACTTCTGTCCGTCGCCCGATGGAACAGGCCGCCAGGCATCCTTTTTAAATATATTCCTTGCGGAGAAATTATTGAATGAAACGCCCAATGTACCAATCAAACGGTTATAACCCCAGCCTCCCGAGAGTTCGAGCTGATCGGAGGAAGTTTCTTCAACTTTATAGGCAACATCAACCGTTCCTGCCAGCGGATCGGGATTAGGTGTCTGAATGTCAATTTTTTCAGCGTCGAAATACTTCATCTGTGCAAGTGATGTCCGGCTCCTGATGATATCGCTGCGGCTGAACAACTGTCCGGGGCGGGAATATATTTCGCGAATGATCACATTATCGTTGGTTCGGGTGTTTCCGGCAATTATCACTTTGTTGATACGCATCTGTTTCCCTTCGTGGATGCGCACTTCAAGATCAATCGAATCATTTTCGGCCTGCATTTCCACCGGATCAACACGGGCTGTAAGGTAACCATCGTCGAGGTACAGGCTCATCAGGTCGAAACCATTGGGATTAAATGAAATGGCAGCATCCAATTGTTCCTGGTTATAGATATCGCCTTTTTTAATACCAAGGATTGTAGCTAATTCAGCATTGGTGTATTTGGTATTACCGACAAAAGAGATATTGCGGAAATAGTATTTCCTGCCTTCATATAGGTTGATATCAACTACCAGGTTGCCGTTTTTGTTTTTATACACCGAATCACTCACTATCGTGGCATCGCGGTATCCAGCCTGGTTGTATTTATTGATCAGGCTCAGCTTATCTTCTTCGTAATCAGATAATATCAGTTTGGAGGCTTTAAAAATTCTTGGTTTTACGTTTGCATCAGCGAGGTCGCGAAGGTCTGCAGGTATCTTTTTCAGGTGACCGGTAAAAGTATTTACGGCAACAATTCCCAGTCCCTCCTGAAGAGCATAAAGGAAACGGTACGAGCCTTTCTCCTTGGTCTTTTTCAACGATGATTTAAGGCTGCCGTCAACCATCACTTCGTTGCCTGAAATATTGATTTTCTGTATCCTGACCTTCCCGTGTTTATGCACATCGATAACCATGGTCACATTGTTTGTCTGCGCGGTATCGCGAATCTGGTCGATATCAACGTCCACATCCCAGAAACCTTTGGCCACATAATGCTTTTTAATCAGGTTTTTTGTCCTGATAATCAGGTTATCGGTAACCACATCGCCCGAAACAAGCTTTACTTTGTCGCGCAGGTCGTCGGCTTCGCCCTTGCGAATGCCTTTAAAGCTGAAACGTAATAATCGCGGCCGCTCTGACAATGCAATGTTGAGGAATACCTGGTCATCCTGCACACGGGTGACTTCTATTTTCACATCTTCAAAAAGTCCCTGGTCCCATAGTTTTGTAATGGCGGTACGCGTTTTGTCGCCGGGAATTTCAATTTTGTCGCCAACCCGCAAGCCACTTATCGATATAAGTACTGAATTATCAAGGTATTGCACTCCTGTAACGGTTATTCCGCCAATTGTATATGTACGCGGCGAATAGTAGTCAAAGTCAGGGATTTGCTCACCGATATTAACCTGAGCCTGTCCGTAAAAAGCCAGCGAAACAAGTACTATTATAAAAAAGAGTTTTCTCCTGGTGGTCATTCTTTGGTGTTTGTTAATTGTTCGCTGGTTTGGCCAAAACGCCTTTCGCGCTTCTGATAATCTATGATGGCTTCATACAGGTCGTTTTTCCTGAAATCGGGCCAGAGTACATTGGTGAAATATAATTCCGAGTATGCCAGTTGCCAGAGGTAATAGTTGCTCACGCGGTATTCGCCGCTTGTACGAATCATAAGTTCCGGATCGGGAATATCGGGGGCATTCATGTTTGAAGAGATGGTTGCTTCTTCGATATCTTCAGGTTGCAACCTGCCTTCTTTTACCGCGTTTGCAATTGCCTTCATGGCTTCGGAAATTTCCCACCGCCCCGAATAGCTGAGCGCGAGAATGAGGTCCATCCGGTTGTTGCCTGAAGTGTTGTCGATAGCTTCGTTGAGCTGTGCCAGAACTTCCGGGCTCATACTTTTCATATCGCCAATCGCCCGTAGCCGTATATTATTATCGTTGAGCGTTTTAAGCTCTCCGTGTATGGTATTTACCAGCAAACTCATAAGGGCATCAACTTCAGCTTTCGGGCGGTTCCAGTTTTCGGTGGAAAAGGCATACAGGGTAACGTATTTAACACCAAGTTCAGCGGCGGCTTCAGCAGTCTGGCGCACTGCTTCAACTCCGTGCTGATGACCGAAAACACGGTCATGGCCACGCTGTTTTGCCCAGCGCCCGTTGCCATCCATGATTATGGCAATATGAGCCGGCAGTTTCTGCAGGTCTATCTGGTCGCGTAGTTCGTTATTGGTGGTCATTTCTGTTCAAAAATAAGCCTTTGTAATATCCGGCAAATGCCACTTGTTGTTAATTTATCTTAAATTGCCTTATTTTCAGTGTTTTCAATACCCGTCGCGCTGGTGGTCAAGGCACTTTTCGCGGTTCAGCATCCTGATTTTGACCGTTGCCGAAATTCCTGCAAATGCATACCAGTCCTGGTTGCGTTCATTGCCCCGTTGCATTCCTGTGGTATGTGAGAGTGTAGGGTCGCTATGGTATGCCTGTGAGTTGACTGAAGCCGGATCGGCACCATCGAGATCAAGATAGTATGTTTTGCTTATGTCGTCGAGATAGTCAGTAAAGGTTCTTCTCAAACCCCATTCGGCGCTAAGCCCGAAGTATTTGTTCACACTGAATTTAACTCCCATGCCGAACGGAATGGCAAAAGAGTAAAGTTTATAGGCTTCACGGTCAGGGTAAACGGATGAACCCTGGCCTTCGGTTCCTATTGGTTGAAGTTCAATTTTTGAGCCATCAAGTGTTGAATAGGGTTTAAACATAAAAAAGGCGCCGCCACCGAAAATGAACGGTGACCAGCGGTGCTGCCTGCTGCCTATGTAGTATTCAAAAAAATTGACTTCGAACTGACCCCCGATTTCTGTCACAGGACTGGTGAAATTGAGATTGCGGTCGGGCCGGACACCCGAAACGGCGTCATCACCGGCTATGGTACCGCGCAAAAAATGAACCCTGGCTGCAAGCCGGTCGGTGAAATTCTGCCTGTACAAAGCACCGTAAGCGAATTTGGACATACGGAAAGGCAGGCCAGGATTAAGTTCGCCGGTATAGTAGGAAACACCGCCAAAAGGTCCGAATTCGCCGGTTTGTTGCGCCTGAACACCAAGCATAATAAACACAAAAACTACCGGTAATATTAATTTTTTACGCATATTTATTTGAGGATGCAAAATTACTGTTTTTTTTGAATTGAAGTGTAGTATAAAAACGCATGTAATACTTTGTTATTGTGGTAATTACCAATATATGACAAGACTCCCTTTCAATACTGACAGGAATCAGCCCGATTAATTCAAAAAAATGTCTGATTAAATCCCGGAATTGAGCCTGGCGATGTTTCAGTTTCTGATATCCACACCCCAATTGAGTTTGGAGCGAATGGTAGAGAAGAAGTTGTCATTGATCCTTTGAACAAGATTGACATCAAAACCAGCTTTTGCAACGGTTATTTCGGTGTCGGGATCAATATCAGCCGAACGGCTGTCGAGACATATCAATGCCTGCCTGTTGCGGCCTTCGAGGCTGAGACTGATCACGCTGTTGTCAGGAATAACGATGGGGCGAATCGTCAAATTGTGTGGCGCTATCGGTGTTATGACGAAATTGTTTGAATCGGGTGTGAGTATAGGCCCGTTGCAGCTCAGGGAGTAAGCCGTGGATCCGGTAGGAGTCGCAATGATGATTCCGTCGGCCCAGTATGAATGAAGGTAATTACCATTCACCGAAACCCTGATCACGATCATTGACGATGTGTCTTTCTTGAGAATGGAAACCTCGTTGAGCGCAAAATTCATGTCACTGAAAAGGTTCACCGGCGATTTGAGCTCTATGAGCGACCGTTTTTCAATACGGTACCTGCCTTTTACGATATCAGCAATGGCAGCAATGATTTCAGTTTTTGGAATACTGGAAAGAAATCCCATCCTGCCGAGATTAATGCCCGCCACAGGAATTCCCGAATCACGCACGAGTGAGACCGACCCCAGCATGGTACCGTCACCACCCACCGAAAATAAAAAATCGGCATTCCCTTTTAGCTCATCGTGCGAGGAGAACGTCTCCATCGCATGAGTAATGGCCTGTACTTCCGTGATAAACCGGTAGAACGGTTCCCAGACTTTCAGCCGGCAGCCATATTCTTCAAGCTTGGCAGTGAGCAGTTTGAAATACTCAAGGTGCTCAGGATCAAATGTTTTCCCGTAAATAGCTACATTCATAGCTTTCTATTTTCGGCAAATGTACAAAAGAGTGCCCTCGTTTAAGGAAACTATGGTTTACTAAATGTTTCGCTCCACTGAAGCCGAAATGTAATAACATGAGCTGTTAAAATCCGGTACTCGCGTTTGCTTGTATCAGAGTCCGGCAATAAGGTGAATATAAATGCCAGCTTCGCCTTTACGGTTCATGGCAACCTCGATACGCATCACTTTATCGTAATAAGTCACGAGGTCGAGGCCAAAACCGGAGCCCAGCAACCATGTGCCGGGGAGCAGATTGTGATGATCAACAGGCTCGTTTTTAACTACATAGCCTGCATCTCCAAACCAGGTGAGGTAAGCGGCATAGTGTACAAGACTGAATTTCTCTGTCGGTATAAACCTGATTCGCATGTTACGTTCAGGCAGCAGGGCGAATTTCAAAGAGGTTTTAATAACACCGAAATGTGTCCCGTCAACCACGTAGTACTCGTATCCCCGCACAAAATCACGGTTGTAGCCCAGCGCTGTATTCATAAAATAGGAATTATCCGACACTGTCGACAACCTGGCAACAAGGCCCGCTCCGGCATACCACCGTTTTGCCAGTTGCCTGTAAATACGGCTGGTTGTCTTGATCCAACCGTCATGTATGGTACCTCCTTCTGTACCGAAACCAGCCTGAGATATTTCCGCATCAGCATACCAGCCGGTAAGCGGATAGTATTTCGCATCCCTGAAATCGGCCTTGAATTTATAATAAAATGATGGGTAACCGCAGCGGGTTCCATCACCCGAAAAGTACTGCGGGTTAAGCTTCAGCAACGAATCAGAGAATGTAAATTCGTGGTAACCAACATCAAGCATATGGCTATAATGGATTGAACCGCGGTACAAAAGATGCAAGGCGGCAAACCAACCCTTCACTTGAAAATTACTGTTAAAATCATATCTTAACTTGTCATTTTCAGTGATATAGCCGACCTCCCGGTTACGGGTAAATCCTGCTTCTATACCAGCACCCAGCCGTTTTTCTCCGTCAAGATACGGCACATCCAGCAGCAGGCTGTACTGCTGATTTTTACCTGATCGAAGCATCAGGTCAAGGTTTTCCATTCGCCCGGTAACATTGTTCCACACCAAATGTGCCCCGTAATTGAGCCGCGTAAAGTCACGCTTTTCATACCAAACATTGAAGTTACGGTCAGATATTTCAAGGATCGGCGCAGGCCAGATGTACCATCGTTCCACAAAACTGTATGTGATGTTTGCCAACCTGTACCTTCCTTTACTGACGAACGAAGTATCCACAGTAACAAAGTTGAACAATGCCGTATTTAACAGATTTTCCACGCTTTGCCCCATTATTTGGCTAAAAGAAGCCCCCGTGATAGTGTCTCCTTCACGAAATGGCAGTTCCCGAAGTATGATTGACCGTTTTGTGATTTTACTGTTATGACAGGTGATTTTGCCGACAATCACATCTTTATCACACAGGGCCTCAGCAGGAATGATAGTCAATAATATGGTGATGAATAATACCGTCGCAAGCCTGCCCGGCCACCGGGCGCCTGAGAATCCAACCAGGAGGGCTTGAGCAGTTGCGCGGATCATAAAGTTCTTTTCAAATATTCAGGTAATTCATGAGCAGGTCGTAGCGCTCACGAAGACTGTCATAATAGTCGCTTTCAAAAAATGAGGCTTTGATCACATAATCATAGCGCTGGAAAGTTTGCAGAATGGGCTGTATATCCTGCCTGCTAACCTTGATTGTGAGTTCGAGCTTGTTTGAATCGCTGTGCGATGTCACATAAAGGCTCAATACACGTGCATCGTTCGATTCGATGATCTGGGCAATTTCTGAGATAGAATAGTCATTTGCCGTCAGTTCAAGCACTATGATACCACCCGGGTCGTTGATGGCAGCTATCGCTGATAGATTTTCAACTAGTGTAGCCAGGGTGATCACACCAAGATACTTTCGCTTCTCATCAACCACGGGCAATAGCGTGAGTTTGAGTTCCGAAAACATCCTGATGACTTCATACACATGCTGCGATTGGTTTACATAGGCATTCTGATGCGAAAGCGGGTGGTTCCCAAGCGGTTCTTCATAATTGTTGAGTTCAAAAATATCCTCTTCCGAAACGAGTCCCAGGAACTCACTTTCGTTGACAATTGGCATGTGTTCCACCTTATATTCATCCATCCAGTGAAGAGCCGTCAGGCCGGTATCGGATGTTTTAAGTGAAATCACCGCATCGGTTACTAAATCCTTGGCTATCATCGTTTTATTGTTTAATCAGGAAAGGAGAATTTTCATCTTCCGGAAAGAAAATCCGGCAATTTTGAATATATCCGCCATTCAATCCGGCAAAATAGTCTGCTCGTTTGTAATTTTGCATTTCAAATTCTACCCGATGACAAAGTTAAGTGTAAATATCAACAAAATTGCCACTATCCGTAATGCCCGGGGCGGAAACATGCCCGATGTGCTGAAAGCTGCCGTTGATTGTGAATTATTCGGAGCCCAGGGCATCACTGTACATCCTCGCCCCGACGAACGCCATATCCGTTACAGCGATGTTTACGAACTCCGCCCGCTCATCCATACTGAATTCAATATCGAAGGAAACCCCGAACCCAGGTTTATCGACCTTGTGCTTGATGTAAAACCTCACCAGGTAACACTTGTGCCTGATTCTCATGATGTTGTCACCTCTAATGCCGGCTGGGATACCATCAGGCACAAAGAATTTTTGCGTGAAGTGGTTGGCACTTTTAAAAATGCCGGCATACGAACCTCAATATTTGTTGACCCGTTGCCCGAAATGGTTCGTCATGCCGCTGAAACCGGCGCTGACCGGGTTGAACTTTATACCGAAGCTTATGCCCGCAACTATCCGGCTGACCGTTTAAAAGCCATTACTCCGTATGTTGAGGCAGCCAAAGCAGCTGTCGATGCCGGGCTTGGCATTAATGCCGGCCACGACCTTGACCTGAACAACCTGTGGTACCTGAATCGTTCGCTTCCGGGGCTGCTTGAGGTTTCTATCGGCCATGCGCTTATCAGCGAAGCACTGTATTTCGGCCTCGAAAAAACCATCGGGCTTTACCTGCAACAATTGAAGTAGTTATTGGTTATTCAATCATGAATCCGATTTTATGAAGAAATTATTATCATTTCTGCTCCTCATATCATCCGTCTCGGTCATTTTTGCGCAGGATGCAGCCGATGCTTCGAAGCTCAGCGAAAAAGACGGCGTGATGTATCTTTCGGGAAATGAAATACCCTATACCGGAACCGCCATCAGGTGGCTGGCACCAGGGCAGAAACAAATTGAATCGCACTATCTTGACGGCAAGCTCAACGGCATTGAAACAACCTGGGACAACCAGGGAAGGAAATTCTCAGAGATTACTTTCAGGGCAGGTGCATTCGATGGACCTTTCAGGCAATGGTATCCCAATGGCCAGCTTGAGATTGACAAAATATACAGGAATGGCATGATGAATGGCCCGTCAGTACACTATTACGAGAATGGCAACAAGGAAAACGAAGGCTTATATAACGATTGCCGCGAAACAGGTGTTTGGATCTTTTACCATGAAAACGGGCATAAGATGAAAGAAGGAGAATTCATGAATGGCTTTGAAGAAGGTGTATGGAAAGTTTATGACGAAACAGGCAAACTGGAAAAGGAAGTTGCTTATTCTGAAGGAAATGTCATCAGTGAAAAACTTAATTGAAAGCATAGCCATGAATTATTTACGGAATCTCTTGCCTCTTTTGACAGTAATTTTGACTACAGGAGTTTTTGGTCAGCAAGCTTACATCTCTGATCACCTGGTGAAGAAGTGGGAAACGCCGGCTTCATTAAGCACCCCTGAATCAGTACTTTTTGATGCCGGTAATGAGGTGATCTATGTCGCCAACATTGGTGGACAGCCGGCGGCAAAAGATGGCAACGGTTTCATTTCGAGGCTTTCAACATCAGGTAAAATCATTGATCTTAAATGGATTACCGGCCTTGACGCACCCAAAGGCATGGGGATTTTTAATGGCAAACTATTCGTAACAAACATTACCGAAGTGGTTGAAATTGGCATTGCCAGAGGGAAAATCCTGAAAAGATATCCTGTTGCCGGGTCTGAATTCCTCAACGATATTTCAATAAGCCCATCAGGAATTGTATATATCTCAGACTCTCAGAAGGGATTTATCTACAGGCTTGAAGGCGGAAAGATTGAGAAATGGATTGAAGGGCTTGAAGGGGTCAATGGGTTGTATTGTCTTGGCAAGGACATACTGTTGGCTGGCACTAAAAACTCAGTTGTGCAGATACTTACGGCAAACCGGCGCCAATCAGCGCTCATTTCAGGTACCGGCAGTATTGACGGACTGGTATCCTGCGGCAAAAACAGTTACCTGTTTTCCGACTGGTCAGGATCGGTTTTCAGGGCAACGGTTGACGGTGGCAAAGAGCTGATCCTCAACACATCCAAAGCAAATATCAACGCTGCCGATATTGATTTCATTCCCTCGAAACGGTTACTTGTCGTTCCAACCTTTTTTGATAACCGGGTAATTGCCTACGAACTCAAATGAACCTGTATTTCCGGCATTTCGGGCAGGGACAGCCTGTCATCATTCTTCACGGGCTTTTTGGCCAGAGCGATAACTGGGTGACCATAGGCCGGAGGATTGCCGACCGTTTTTCCGTTTATATTCCTGACCTTCGGAATCATGGCCAGTCGCCCCATGCTGCCATGCATTCCTACCCGGCAATGGTCGATGACCTGACTGAATTCATTGATGAGCAGCGGATCGAAAACCCAATAATTATCGGGCATTCGATGGGTGGCAAAGTGGCCATGGCTTATACACTTGAAAATTTTGATAAGGTTGATAAACTCGTGATCGTTGACATTAGTCCGCGCAAATACCCTGAACGACTGGTACATACACGCGTGATCACCGAAATGATGCGTACCAGGCTCGATGCTTATACATCGCGTGCCGAAGCTGAAAAAGACCTGTCAACACGTGTACATGACCCGCGCATCAGAATGTTCATCCTCAAAAACCTTTATTACAAAATGCCGGGAAAACTGGCATGGAGACTGAACCTCGATGCTATCAACAACAGTATTGACCAGCTTTTTGATGGCGTAGCAAGCGAAAATCGTTTTACCGGTCCGGCGTTATTTGTCCGGGGCGGACGTTCGGATTATATTGTTGATGAGGATATTCCGCTGATAAAGAAATACTTCCCTTCGGCACTTATAAAAACAATTCCCGGGGCATCGCATTGGGTTCATGCTGACGCCCCGGAAGAACTTTGTGCTTTACTCAGCGATTTTTTAGGCCGTGAGTGTAATTACAGCCCGGACTAATACCTCACAACATCAATCCTGGCCATCCCGGCTTCCATGTTTATATTGATCTTCCTGCTGTTTTTGGCGTAGTCAGGAGTTTGATATAGATGACTGTCAATTTTCTTGAATCCGTCAAAGCTTTTGCTGGCCATAAAAGTGTTGTTCGTAATCTGAGCACCGGCTTCCTTTGGTATTCTCAGGGTGATGGAAGCAGCACCGGCCTTAATATTTACGTTGGATTGCGGCAGCAGGTCGCCTACTTTCACTTCGATATCTGAGGCTCCACCTTCTATAAGAATGTTGCGGGTTTTAAAACTGCTCAGGTCGAAATTTACTTCGGCAGCGCCGATATTCAGCCCAAGGTCCCAGATCGGATTCGGGTTAAGTTTCATCCTGACTTCATTCTTTATTTCACCTTTAAATTCGGCTTTGTTCAGCGAAACATTGATCTCCTTTGTGCTGTCCTGGTCGGTAGTAGTCATGGAATATGTTCCCTGCGATCCTGAGCGATCGAGCACCACAAGCCTTGAAGTCGTATCCCTTATATCAAATTGCCCGACGCCGATGTTAAGATTCAGTTTTGCATAACGGAATGCAGAATCATACTCTTCAGTGAGTGTCTGAGTGACATTCATTAAGGTGTCATCATCTTCATCATCGCGGTCAATCTTCATAACATCCCTGTCCTCATCCCAGTTAAATCTCCAGTTCCAGCGACTGTTATCGCCATATTGCTGAATCGCAAAAAAAGCAACAATTACAGTGGCTATCGAAAGGGTGATTTTTATCCAGTCCTTTACAGGAATGAGTGAAATACCCCAGAGTATCAGCAGCAGTGGCCAGAGGTTCCATACCGTGTGCCAGTTAAAGTAGATTGCGCCTGTGTTTTTCAGGATGAAGAGTATGCCGATCAGCACCAGCATGACTCCCCAGAATATTTTACGGTAGCTCATTATTTCGGTTGTTTAATGGTTAATAAAATTTGATGCATGGCTGCAGGCGCTCCCCTACTTTTTATCCTGCTTGCGGTCGGTGAAGTTGGTAACGATAAGCACTGCACCAATCATAACCAGGATGAGGGGCCACAGGTCGTGGAAATTGATGTTGGGAATAAACCTGTCGGCAAGGAAAATACATCCCAGTGTTATGAGGATTAGGCCTCCTATGAGTCCGCCGCGTCCGGGCTGGTTTGATTTTTCAGGAACAAAAGGCTGGCCCGGGTCAGGTTGCGAAGACTCAGTTGTTTCACCCGGAGTAGCTTCTCCGCCTGAAGTGTAGCTGGCATCAAAGGGCACAAACGGCTTTTCGGGAATTGCGATCCAAAGTATGATGTAAACAAGGATACCTCCGCCACCTGCAAACGCGATAATGAGGAAGAGCAGGCGGATAATTATCGGATCAACATCGAAGTACTCTGCAAGACCGCCACAAACACCGCCAAACACGCGGCTGGTTTTTGAACGGTATAAACGATTAGTTCTTTCCATGGTAGTTTTTATTTGTTTTGATGTTTTGACGATGAATACTGTCTTTGGTTACAGTTTTTCTGAATTTTCTTCGGACTAACCAGGAAAATTCAATATATGAAATTCTAATGCACTGTTTCTCTGATTGATACATTCAGGAAAAGAAAAAACGAAATTTAACTACAGGTAAATATTTTCACTGCCATGATTAGCCATGAAAACGAGATGATTAAGTGTTGAAAGTAGTGAAGTTACAAAACAGAAAATACAGCAGCTGTATCGCCTGATTTCGCACTATTCCTCTATGGGGTCAGAAATCAGATCCTTTGGTTCAACCCTTTTTGCGACCAGAATGCTCACTTCATACAACAGCCAAAGTGGAACTGTGACTATTATCTGGCTGAAAACATCAGGAGGTGTAATAATGGCTGCGACAATCAGTACAATCACAAAAGCATATTTACGATTTTTCTTCAGGAACGACGACGACATGATCCCGATCTTGGCCAGCACATAAACCACCACCGGCAGTTCAAATACAACACCAACTGACAGGATAACCGAAACCACTGTGCTGATGTATGAATTCAGCGTGATCTGATTGTTTACCGAATCGCTCACCTGGTATGTGCCAAGGAAATTGAGCGTCCAGGGAACCATGAAATAATAGCTGAATAGAACTCCTATAAAGAAAAGTGCTGACATGATAAAAACCGCAGACCTTGCGTATCTCTGTTCTTTATCGTAGAGAGCCGGCTTAATAAATTTCCAGGCCTGCCAGAAAATATATGGAATTGCAAGAATGATTCCGGCAAATATCGAGATGTACATGTCAGTCATGAACTGCCCGGAAAGGTTTATGTTAATGATCTCAATATTAACTTTCTGGAGGCACAGGCTGTCGACATGAAGAAATCTGCCCAGGCTGCAAAGCCATTTATAAGTGATGAAATCGCTGCTTTTAGGCGCCAGAAGGATTTTATCGAAAATAAAACGGCTGTAAATGAAGGCCACAACTGAGAATACCAGCACCGACAATAACACACGTATAAGTCTTGTGCGCAATTCGGTAAGGTGTTCCCAGAAAGTCATCTCGTTGGCTTTCCCGGTATCTGCTCCTTCATCTTTATTCTTTGATTTCATCCCGGTTGGATTGTAGCGGCAAAAATAACCATTTGCTGACATCCGGTGCTATGATAAGCAGAGATTCAACAAATCTTCAGCCTGATCAGGATCTTTGGCGCGTAATTCGGGGGATTGTCTTAATTTTATGCCATCTTCAAATTTATAAAAATGTCGACAAGCACGCGCCTGGTTTCACTGGATGCCCTCAGAGGCCTTACCATCATCGCAATGATCATTGTTAATACCCCGGGAAGCTGGTCAGCAGCTTATGCACCGCTCTGCCATGCCGAATGGATTGGCTGCACTCCTACCGACCTGGTGTTTCCGTTCTTCCTTTTTATTATGGGTTTCTCATTGTTTTTATCCACTCAGAACAGGTTGAAAAAAGGTGCATCCAAGCGTCAGTTATTTCTGCATCTCACCAAACGGTCGGCTTTGATATTTCTCATCGGCGTGCTGTTGTATATGTTCCCGTTTACCAACATCACCAATTTCAGGATACTCGGTGTTTTGCAACGAATTGCCCTGGTCAACTTCTTCTGTGGTATGATGCTGCTTTATACTTCGCGTAATTTCCGGCTCTACACCGGCGGAATTATACTGATCGGTTACTGGATATTGCTGGCGTTCGTTCCTTCACCGCTTTCGGCCTCACCCACGCTCGCATACGAAACCAACTGGGCTGCCTGGCTCGATCAGCTCGTGCTTGGCAAGCACATTTATGCCGGGATGCCGCTGATGGATCCGGAAGGTATCTTGAGTACGCTCCCGGCCATAGTTACCGGATTGCTGGGCATCGAAATCGCTTATAATTTCACCGAAACACAGGACAGGACAAGAAAAGCTGTCATACTTTTCCTTGCCGGGTTCCTGCTCACTGCTGCCGGACTGGCCTGGAGCCCGGTTTTTCCACTCATCAAGAAACTATGGACAAGCTCCTATGTGCTTTACACAGCAGGATTAGCATCAATGACCCTTGGTGCTTTCTACTGGTTAATTGATTACCTGAAAAAAGACAATTACACAGGACTTCTCGTAGCCTTTGGCAAGAATCCACTGGTACTTTACATTGGTTCTGAACTACTTATCATGATCATCTGGCTATTTCCTGTTTTCGGGCCGGACAAAAAACCTTTGATCGAATACTTTTTTAATTCGCTGGTAAGTGCAGGGATGTCACCCAACAATGCTTCCCTGGCCTGGGCTGTAGCTTATACATCGGTGTTTGCCATGATTGCCCGGATACTTTACAAAAGAAAAATTGTTATAAAACTCTGACAAAACAAAAGTGCTAACGACCTAAAGATAATAATACAATGAAAAAGATCCATTTCACCGAAAAAGCTCCTAAAGCTATTGGCCCATACAGTCAGGCTGTTGAAGCGAACAACATGCTCTTCATCTCCGGACAGGTGCCCATCGATCCGGCAACCGGCAATCTGATTGAAGGCGATATACGTGAACAGACCGAACAGGTAATGAAAAACATCGGTGCCATTCTTGAAGCAGCCGGTTATAAATATTCAGATGTTATCAAATCAACCTGCCTGCTTAGCGATATGAACAACTTCGCAGCCATGAACGAAATCTATGGCAAATATTACCCAACCGATAGCCCTGCCCGTGCCGCTTATGGTGTGGTTAAACTCCCGCTTGGCGCATTAATAGAGATCGAAACCATAGCTGCCAAATAGAATTGGGACGCGGATATGCAATAATTGGAACATATTATTAATGATCATTTTTGTCACCTGAAGTAAGGCTTCCCTTTTCATAGACCAAATTCTGACCATTTGTTCGGGCATCCATCCTCATAGATAAGATCCAGTCTTTCAGTGTTCTAAAATACTTTACGAATGAAAAAAACAATCATCCTATTAACTTTTTTCCTTTTATCACTCGGACTCCGTGCCGGCGAAGGCATGTGGTTGCCCGTATTGCTTCAGCAACTCAATGAAAAAGAGATGCGGGCAATGGGAATGCGCATAACTGCCGAAGACATCTACAGCATTAATCAGTCGAGCCTTAAAGATGCCATTGTGTTGTTTGGTGGTGGTTGCACCGGCGAAATTGTCTCAAACCAGGGGCTCCTTCTTACCAATCATCACTGCGGGTACGGTAATATTCAGAGGCACAGCTCCCTCGAACATGACTATCTTACCGATGGTTTCTGGGCACAGTCACTCGCTGAAGAATTGCCAAACCCGGGATTAAGTGTGACATTCCTTGTAAGGATGGAAGATGTTACCGCCGCAGCCTTAAAAAATGTCACTTCCCGTATGTCTGAAACACAACGCGACTCGGCGATTTCTGCAAACAACAAACTCATCGTTGATCAAGCCATCAAAGGCACTCATTACAAAGCATCGGTAAGGCCGTTTTTTGCCGGAAACCAATACTATCTGCTTGTTACCGAAACGTTTTCCGATATCAGGCTTGTAGGAGCGCCTCCTTCAAACATAGGCAAATTCGGTGGCGATACCGACAACTGGATGTGGCCGCGCCACACCGGCGATTTTTCTGTTTTCAGGATATACGCCAACAAGAACAATAACCCCGCTGACTATTCAAAAGACAACATCCCCTACACTCCCAAAAAGTACCTGAACATCTCGCTGAAAGGCGTCAGCGAAGGTGATTTCACTTTTGTTTACGGATACCCGGGCACTACGCAGGAGTACTTGCCCGCAGCCGCCGTCGACATGGTGGCCAACCACAAGAACCCTATCGCCATCGGGCTTCGGCAGCAGCGACTCGATATTATTGACCAGGCTATGGAGCAGGACAGGCTGGTGCGTATTCAGTATTCTGCCAAAGCAGCCGGTATCGCCAACTTCTGGAAAAAAATGATCGGCGAAAGCCGCGGCATCAAAAGGCTTGACGCAGTTGATAAAAAACAGGCGTTTGAACAGGAATTTTCTCAATGGGCCGCCGCCGATCCATACCGCGAAGCGGCTTATGGGAAACTTCTGCCTGCATACAACAGCATTTACAGCGATTTCACCCCTAAAAACGATGCTTACACTTATCTCACCGAAGGGCCGCTAAGCATCGAAATTATAAGGTATGCTTACTCTTTCAATAAACTTGCGCAGCAAAGCAGCCAGAAAACCGTATCAGATTCGGCAGTGAATGCATTGGCAAAACAATTGCTTGCCGGTGTTGACGGCTATTTCAAAAATTATAACAAAAATGTTGACCGGAAGATTTTCGCGGCAATAATGAATACCTATTGTGAAAAAGCCAGCCCCGATTATATGCCGGCCATTTTTACGGAGATGAAAGCCGGGTACAAGGCTGATTATCAAAAATGGGCTGATGCGGTCTTCAGCAAAACGCTTTTTGCTTCAGCTGAAACAACAAAGGCATTTCTTGAAAAGTACTCGCGCAAAGACGCAAAAAAGATTTTGAATGACCCTGCTTTTCAGCTTGCTGCGGCAACCTATGCGTACCTGCAACAGAATCTCTCAAAGGATATTGCCCGCTTCTACGATGTAACTGACAGCCTGCAGCGCATTTACATGAAAGCCCAGATGGAATTTTTACCGAAAAAGCTGTTTTATCCTGATGCAAACTCCACATTACGTGTAGCTTATGGCCAGGTGAAAGGCTATGAACCTGCTGATGCTGTTGAATATAACTGGTTTTCAACACTCGATGGGATCATGCAAAAGGAGAATCCTGACATTTATGATTACGTTGTTGATCCGCGGCTAAAAGAACTTTACCGGACAAAAAACTATGGTCCTTATGGGGACAGGGACGGCACTATGCATGTCACGTTTATTGCCACAAACCACACAACGGGCGGCAACAGCGGCAGTCCGGTGCTCGATGCTGACGGGAACCTGGTGGGTATTAATTTCGACCGCTGCTGGGAAGGTACCATGAGCGACCTGATGTACGATCCTGACCAGTGCCGGAATATTTCACTGGATATAAGGTATTGCTTGTTTGTTATCGATAAAGTCGCCGGAGCGAAAAGGCTGGTGGAGGAGATGAATCTGGTCAATTAGTGATCATTATATTCGATTGACTTCTTCACAATGGCGTGAATGTTCGCATTGGAATAGTTGTAATCAGCCTTGATCCTTTTGTTATTACTTTAACTACAGGCCTTTCCGGCTCAACTTTTATGCTTAATTTTGTTCCACTTTTCATCCTCCGGTACTGCCGGAATTATGAATAAATTACCCTTGTGATGGAGAAAAACGATCATAAACTTTTTTCGGAATTCCCCCCGGTTTCTACTGCCGAATGGGAAGCCAAAATCATTGAAGACCTGAAGGGCGCTGATTACCAGAAGAAACTTATCTGGAAAACACCCGAAGGCATTGATGTAAAGCCATATTATCGCGCTGAGGACCTTGACGGGATCATGAACGAATCTTCTTATCCCGGAGTGGCACCTTTCATTCGCGGTAATTCGGCTGATGGAAACAACTGGGAAATAAGGCAGGAAATACCCCTTTCCGACCCGATAGAAGCCAACAGGATTGCCCGCGATGCTTTTGCAAAAGGTGCAATCAGCCTTGGATTCGACACTTCAGGAATCCTTTCGGTGAACGATCTCGAAGTTTTACTGAAAGGAATTCCATTCCCTGAAGCGTCACTCTACCTTGGTGCTGCCAGCTCATACCCTACTCTGCTCAAACTTATTTCAGGTTACGCAGCAAAACGTAAACTGCCGCCCACGTTTATTCGCGGGAGCATTGACTTTGACCCGATCAGCTATATTTTACTGAGCGGCAATTTCTGGAAATCGCAGGAAGACGACCTGGCCGAAGTCGCCGAAATCGTAAAACTTGGCAAAGAACTGCTGCCTAATTTAAAGGTCATTAATGTGAACGGGCAGTATTTTCACAATGCGGGCGCCACGCTTGTACAGGAACTGGCATTCAGCATGGCATCAGCCAACGAATACCTTGCTTATTGCAATGGTAACGGTTTGACAGTTGATGATGTTTCGCCCAGGTTAGGATTCGCTTTCGGCATCGGTTCTAACTATTTCATGGAAATTGCCAAACTGCGTGCAGCAAGGCTCTTATGGTCAAGGATCGCTTCACAGTACAAGCCCGGGAATGCTGACTCGCTGAAAACCTGCCTCCACAGCACAACATCGCATTGGAACAAAACAGTTTACGACCCGCACGTAAACATTCTGCGCACCACAACCGAGGCTATGTCAGCAATACTGGGCGGTGCAAATTCAGTACTTATTACGCCTTTCGATACATTTTACAAGGATGCCGACGATTTCTCGGAACGGATTGCCCGCAACCAGCAGGTGATCCTGCGCGAGGAAGCATATCTCGGTAAGGTTGCGGATGCCGGGGCTGGTTCATATTACATTGAATCGCTCACACATTCGATAGCTGAAGCCGCCTGGAAACTATTCCTTGAAGTGGAAGAAATGGGTGGAATGATTGAAGCGATCAAAAAGAACTTTATTCAGGAAAGCATAGAAAAGATTGCCAGTCAGCGGCTTAGCGACATTGTCAATCGCAGGACTTTTATCCTCGGCACCAACCAGTATCCCAATACCGGTGAAATGATGCTCGGTAAGATACAGATGATTGATGAGGAGGTGGAACCGGAATCTGCAGATGGCAAGCCGGCCATTTTCAAAAAGCTGGAAATTGGCCGCGGAGCCGAAGCTTTTGACGACCTCAGGCTGAACACCGAAATATTCGTTAACGAAGGCGGTAAACGCCCTGCCGTGTTCCTGCTTACTATGGGCAACCTGGCGATGCGGAAAGCAAGAGCCATGTTCAGCACTAATTTCTTTGGTTGTGCCGGCTACGAGATCATCGACAACAATGGCTTCAAAACGGTTGAAGAAGGAGTCCGAGCTGCCATTTCCTCCGAAGCCGAAATCGTTGTTATATGCAGTTCCGACGAAGAATATGCCGAAATAGCTTCGCCGCTGGTGAAAGCCATCAAGGATCAAAACGATAAAACACTGGTAGTACTTGCCGGTTATCCTAAAGAGCTTATTGAGAGCCTGAAAAACGACGGTTTTGATGAATTCATCCATGTCCGTTCAAACCTGCTGGAAACTCTCAGGAACATCCAGAAAAAACTCGGCATCGCAGGTTAATTCCAAATCATTGTGATACAAAAGATTAAGTCAATGAGACCTGATTTTAAAAATATAAAACCCTTGACGGCTGCTTCTGCTAAACATGCTCTGGGCAAAGCCTCATGGATAACAAACGAGCAGATTGAAGTTAAGCCGGTTTACACTGCTGAAGACCTTGCCGGGATGGAGCATCTTGAGTATGCTGCCGGCATTCCTCCTTTCCTCCGCGGCCCATACAGCACCATGTATGTGATGAAACCCTGGACAATACGCCAGTATGCCGGTTTCTCCACTGCCGAGGAGAGCAATGCATTTTACCGCCGCAACCTTGCTGCCGGACAAATGGGCCTTTCGGTTGCTTTCGACCTTGCCACTCACCGCGGTTACGACAGCGACCACGAAAGAGTGGTCGGCGATGTGGGCAAAGCCGGGGTTGCCATAGATTCCATCCTCGACATGAAGATTCTCTTTGACCAGATTCCGCTGGATAAAATGTCGGTTTCGATGACCATGAACGGTGCCGTGCTTCCTGTGCTTGCATTCTACATCGTGGCTGCTGAAGAACAGGGTGTCCCGATGGAAAAACTGAGCGGTACCATCCAGAACGATATCCTCAAGGAGTTCATGGTGCGCAACACGTACATCTACCCTCCCATTCCGTCGATGCGCATCATCGCTGACATTTTTGAGTTCACTTCCAAAAACATGAAGAAGTTCAACTCAATCTCCATTTCGGGATACCACATGCAGGAAGCCGGTGCCACTGCCGACATTGAGCTTGCTTACACACTTGCCGACGGGCTCGAATATATCCGCACCGGCATACAGGCAGGCATTCCGGTGGATGCTTTCGCCCCGAGGTTATCCTTCTTCTGGGCTGTCGGCATGAACCATTTCATGGAAATCGCTAAAATGCGCGCTGCCCGTATGCTTTGGGCAAAAATCGTGAAGCAGTTCGATCCAAAAGATCCTAAATCGCTGGCACTGAGAACCCATTCTCAGACATCAGGCTGGAGCCTTACCGAACAGGACCCGTTCAACAACGTGACGCGTACTTGTGTTGAGGCGCTCGCTGCCGCGCTAGGCCACACTCAGTCGCTGCATACCAATGCCCTGGATGAGGCCATTGCCCTGCCTACCGATTTTTCGGCACGCATAGCACGCAATACGCAGATATACCTGCAGGAAGAAACAAACATCTGCAGGGTGGTAGATCCCTGGGCAGGTTCGTATTATGTTGAATCGCTCACCAAAGAGATTGCTGATAAAGCATGGAAACTCATTGAGGAAGTGGAATCGCTCGGTGGGATGGCCAAAGCCATTGAAACGGGTATTCCCAAAATGCGTATTGAAGAAGCTGCCGCCCGCAAACAGGCTAAGATTGATTCAGGAAAAGAAACCATAGTCGGCGTTAACAAACTGCGGCTCGAAAAGGAAGACCCGCTGGAAATCCTCGAAGTTGACAACACAGCCGTACGCGAAGCCCAGCTAAAAAGGTTGCAGAAACTGCGTGCCGAACGCAATAATGAAGAAGTTCAAAAGGCGCTGGAAGCACTTACCCATGCCGCCGAAACCGGCGAAGGCAACCTACTGGAACTGAGCATTGATGCTGCCCGCAAACGTGCATCACTCGGCGAAATAAGTTACGCACTTGAAAAAGTTTATGGGAGGTACAAAGCTGTGATTCGTTCTATTTCAGGAGTTTACTCATCCGAAAGCCAGGATGACGAAAGCTATCGCAAAGCATGCGAAATGGCTGATAAATTTGCCGAACTCGAAGGCCGCCGTCCCCGCATTATGATAGCCAAGATGGGCCAGGACGGCC
>DAONEL010000025.1:0-1867 GCA_035403045.1 Bacteroidales bacterium | reverse complement strand
GAACTCGAAGGCCGCCGTCCCCGCATTATGATAGCCAAGATGGGCCAGGACGGCCACGACCGCGGAGCGAAAGTGGTAGCAACCGGCTACGCTGATATCGGCTTCGACGTTGACATCGGCCCACTGTTCCAGACCCCTGCAGAAGCTGCCCGCCAGGCAGTTGAAAACGACGTGCATGTACTTGGGGTTTCGAGCCTTGCCGCCGGACATAAAACGCTTGTACCCCAGGTGATTGAAGAACTCCGGAAACTTGGGCGCGACGATATCATGGTGATTGTAGGGGGAGTGATCCCTGCCCAGGATTACCAGTTCCTTTACGATGCCGGGGCTGTAGCCATCTTTGGGCCGGGAACAAAAATCCCTGAAGCTGCTATCAGGATGCTTGAAATTCTCATCGACAGCAGAAAATAACTTTCAAAACCATTTGCATCCAAAACCGGGTTCTTCCGCCCGGTTTTTTTATGAATATAATCCACAATGCCCCGTAACCGATCATACACCAATGTTGACCTCACCGGCATACATTCCGGTGGCAGAAGTTTTGGCTTTGTCGGCGGTAAAAGGATTTATGCTGATTATGGCATCCCGGGTGAAAAAGTAAACATCAGCGGCGTCCAGAAACAGGGCGATTTCCTGAAAGGCACAGTTTCAGAGGTGATCCATGCCAATCCTTGCCGGGTTGAGCCCTTTTGCAAACACTTTGGCATTTGCGGAGGCTGTTCCTGGCAGCATATCAGTTATGAACGGCAGCTTGAATGGAAACTGCAACTGGTTATCAATGCTTTAAAGAAATACCAGATTGATTCACCGGAAATTCCGGCAGTCATTCCTTCGCCCAAACAGCAATATTTCAGGCACCGGCTGGAATACACTTTCTCGAACCGACGATGGTATTATGAAGGTGAAGGACGTATCGACGACCAGCAAAAGCGACTGGCTCTGGGATTTCACCCCGCCGATAATCCCGCGAAAGTTATTGACATTGATGAGTGCTTTCTCCAGCCTGAACCCAGCCGGAAGATTTATGGAAGCATCAAGGAATTCACGCTGCAAAACTGTTATTCTTACTACGACCCCAAAGAGAAAACCGGCCTGATGCGGAGCCTTGCCATAAGAATTACTACCACCGGTGAGGTAATGGTGATAATGATCTTCGGTGAAGACAAGCCTGAAATGCGTAAGCCTTTGATTGATAATCTTTTGAAAGAGGTTCCTCAAATCACATCGGTCTATTATGGAATCGCTTCTTCCATTGAAGAGACGTACCACGATATTGAGCTTTTTCACCACTACGGAACCGCAACCACAATCGTTGAAACTGCCAACGGCCTCACTTTCAAAATGAGTCCGAGGTCGTTTTACCAGCCAAATCCTGAGCAAGCCGATCAAATTTATAGAATGATCAGCAAACTGGCTGACCTGCAAGGCGATGAAATGGTGGTAGATCTATACAGCGGCATCGGAACGATAGCGCTCACCGTTGCTTCAAAATGCAGCAAAGTGATCGGGATTGAAGGGTCGCCGGATGCATGCAACGATGCCGTCCGGAATGCAACGCTTAACGGAATAACCAACGCTGAATTCATCAACGGCGATTGCCTCGAAACATTCAACGATTCTTTCCTGACAAAGTACGGAAATCCTGGTGTAGTAATACTTGATCCTCCCCGGTCAGGCACGCTGATTGAGATCAAGAAAACCATTCTCAAAGCACAGCCGCACAGAATCATTTACCTGAGCTGCAACCCGTTATCGCTCGCGTTCGACCTGAAAATGCTTACCCAGGGTTATAACATCTCATGCATACAGTTATTCGACCAGTTCCCGCACACGCATCATTTGGAAACACTGGTGGTGCTGGAGAGAT
>DAONEL010000024.1:0-27507 GCA_035403045.1 Bacteroidales bacterium | reverse complement strand
AAATCATTGAAGGAGTAGTTGTAACGGCTCTGGGTATTTCCCGTGAAAAGAAATCGCTGGGTTATTCCACCCAGGAAGTCAAGGGCGATGTTATCTCAACCGTTAAGTCCGATAACTTTGTGAATGCACTTTCAGGGAAAGTATCAGGTGTTCAGATCCGTAAGACCACCAATATTGGTGGTTCGACCAATATCCTGATTCGTGGTAACAAATCCATTACCGGGAACAACCAGGCATTGTTCGTTATTGACGGGGTTCCTGTAAACAATGAAATCTCCAATACCTCTTCGCAAAAGCAAGCCGGACTTGGTTACGACTATGGCAATCCATCTTCAGACATCAATCCTGAGGATATTGAATCGGTTAATGTGCTGAAAGGTGCTGCCGCAACTGCTCTGTATGGTTCCAGGGCAGCAAATGGTGTCATCATGATCACAACTAAAAAAGGTACCAAACAAGGCAAACAAGGCATTGGTGTAACAATCAATTCAGGTGTTACCGTAGGTTCAATTGACAAGAGTACCTTCCCCACATACCAAGATCAATATGGCGGAGGTTACGGCCATTATTACAGCGATCCTTTGAATTTTTCAGGTGATCCTAACGATGCAGCATATTGGTATATTCGTGATATTAACGGAGACGGTATTGATGAACAATGGGTTGTTACATCAGAAGACGCTTCATACGGCGCTCCGTTCGATCCAAACCTGATGGTTTATCAATGGGATGCTGTTGACCCCGAATCACCCAATTATATGAAAGCAACTCCCTGGGTTAATGCTAAAAACGGACCTATCACCTTCTTCGAAACACCAGTTACCTACACCAATACTATTTCGCTTGAAAACGGCAACAAGGATTATAACTACCGTTTCTCATACACCAACTTCAACCAGAAAGGCATCATGCCCAACAGTGAATTGAAGAAAAATAATATGTTGCTGAATGCAAACTATAACGTTACCAATAAGTTGACAGTTGCCGGATCGGCATCGTTCTCAAAAACTGATGCTCTCGGACGTAACTCGACAGGTTACAGCGACAACCAGATGTCTTCATTCCGTCAGTGGTGGCAGGTTAATACTGATCTGAAAGATCTGGAAAATGCATATAACACCACCAAACGCAATATTACCTGGAACTGGGCTGACCCGGGTTCGAGTGAACCTATTTTCTGGGACAATCCTTATTGGCTGCGTTATGAGAACTATCAAACCGACGTCAGGAATCGTTTCCTCGGATTCGCATCCGCTAATTACCAGCTTACCGACTGGTTAGCAATATTCGGGAGAGCTTCGGTTGACACATACAACGCTTTACAGGAAGAACGCAGGGCTGTAGGCAGTATCGCCGCACCGTTTGGAATCGGCAACGGCGCTGACGGCAGTTTGGGCCGTTCGGACCAGGGATCAGGATACCTGAGAAGGGATATCACTTTCTCAGAGTACAATTATGACCTGATGCTCAACCTGAACAAAGACCTTTCTGAATCATTGAATCTTAAAGGTATTATCGGAGCTAATATCAGAAGGACTGAATACAACAGGATCATCAACTCAACAAACGGCGGGCTGAGTGTTCCCGAAATCTATTCACTTCAGAACAGCAAAGATGCGCTTCCATATTCAAAAGAATTGGCATCACTCATTGGTGTTAATGGCATATATGCCAGTGCATCTTTAGGCTACAAAAACTTCCTTTATCTTGACGCTACTATACGTCGTGACCATGCTTCAACATTACCCGAGGAAGAAAGTTCGTACCTGTATCCGTCACTCTCGGGGAATTTCATTTTCTCGCAACTTATAAAGAACAACTGGCTGTCATTCGGTAAAGTAAGATTAAACTTTGCTCAAGTTGGTGCAGGTGCCGGATTTGATCAACTCATCGACAACTATGACATTTACACCCCGCTTAACAGTCCAATGACATCAGTTGCCGGCACAAAGAAGAATCCTAATCTGAAACCCGAAAGCACAAAGAGTATTGAAGCCGGCCTTGAAATGTATTTCCTCGACAGGCGGGTTGGATTCGACCTTGCTGTTTATAAAACCAATACTGTTGACCAGATCATTCCTCTCACTCTATCAACCGCAACCGGATATTCATCAATGGTTATTAACGCCGGTGAAATTGAAAACAAGGGTGTTGAACTTGCCATCAATGGAGTTCCTGTTAAGAAAGGTAAATTCAGGTGGGATGTTAACCTTAACTGGACAGCCAACAGGAATAAAGTGCTTTCGCTGATGGAAGGACTTGACAACCTGCAACTTGGTTCATTCCAGGGTGGTATCACAATTAATGCTATGGTAGGTCAGCCCTACGGTGTATTATACGGCACTGATTATACCTACCTCGATGGCCGGAAAGTTGTCAGCAAATCGTCAGGACAGTATATCAAAACTGCAAACAATGATAATGTGATCGGCGATGTTAACCCTGACTGGAATGCCGGTTTATCGAATGCTTTTACCTACAAAAACTGGACGATGAGTTTCCTCGTTGATATGCAGAAAGGTGGCAAAATATTCTCACTCGATATGTATTATGGCCTCGCAACAGGTTTGTATGAAGAAACTGCTTTCCTCAACGATCTTGGAAATCCTGTTAGGGATGTCATTGTTAAAAACGAGGATGGTTCCTATGCTTCAACGAGTGGTGGTTTCATCAACGAAGGTGTTAATCCCGATGGCACTGAAAACGCTACCCGTATCAGGGCCGACAGGTATGGTGCTTTTGGCTATGCCCGTGGCCTGCCGGATATTGCATTCGTTTATGATGCAACCTACGTGAAACTGCGCGAAGTATCTTTGTCATATAAGATGCCGTCGAAACTTCTTGAAAAAACCTTTATTAGAGGCGCCGAATTCAGTTTTGTCGGTTCTAACCTTTGGATCATATTCAAAGACCTGCCATATGCTGATCCTGAATCAGGACTTGGTGCCGGTAACCTCCAGGGCTTTTCTGTAGGCTCCTTGCCTTCAACCCGCGATTTTGGTTTCAATGTTAAACTTAGCTTCTAATCCGACAAATCATGAAAAAAATATTTGCCATACTATCTATCTTCATAGTCTTTGCGTCATGCACAAAACTGGAAGATTTAAACAAGAACACCAAAGACCCGTCGCAAGTTTCAGGTGAGTCGCTTTTCACAGGCGCCCAGAAAGCACTTGCTGACCAAATGGTCAACTCGAATGTAAACACCAACATCTTCAGGCTGATTATGCAAAACTGGTGCGAGACTACCTACACCGATGAAAGCAACTATGACCTGGATACACGTACCATTCCCGACAACCATTGGGATATCCTCTATCGCGATGTCTTAAAAGACTTCGATGAAGCCGGCAAAGTGATAGAAGCTACTACTTACCTGCCTTCTGAAGATCCGGCAGTTAAAACCAACAAACTTGCTATTGTCGAAATCATGAAGGTTTATACTTATGCTGTTCTGGTTGAAACCTTCGGTGATATCCCTTACAGCGAAGCTTTAAACCTTGCAACTCCACTGCCAAAATACGACGATGGATTGACTGTTTACAAAGATCTCATTAGTAGGCTTACAACTGCCATTGGTAACTTAAATCAGTCACAGGGAAGTTTTGATAATGCTGATAATTTTTACCAGGGTGATGTTGCCATGTGGTATAAATTCGCTAATTCGTTGAAACTGAAAATGGGTTTGGTGCTTTCTGATGTTGATGCTGCTACTGCAAAATCAACTGCTGAATCTGCCGCTCCCCACGTTATTTCTTCGAATGATGAAAACTGCACAATGTCATACCTGAGCGCAGCTCCAAACTACAACCAGATTTATGCCGACCTCGTTGCCAGCGGACGTAATGATTTTGTTCCCACAAGTACAATTATTGATTATATGAACTCGTTGAATGACCCACGTCGTAAACTCTATTTCACTCCTATTGACGGGGTGTATATTGGTGGCGAAAACGGCGCAGGAAACGACTTCTATGCTTATTCTCATGTTGCTGATAAAATTCAGGAAGCAACTTTCGAAGGTATGATCTTCGATTGGGCTCAAACTGAGTTTCTTCTTGCAGAAGCCTGTGAAAGAGGCTTCAATGTTGGTGGAACGGCTGAAAGCCATTACAACCAGGGGATTCGTGCCTCTATTAATTATTGGGGCGGAACAAGCACATCTGCCGATACACTCCTCATGAACCCGGCTGTTGCATATACATCAGCTCCAGGAACATGGAAAGAAAAAATCGGAATGCAGGCCTGGCTCGCTCTATACAACAATGCTTTCGAAGCCTGGACAACCTATCGCAGACTTGATTACCCGGCTCTTGTTGCTCCTCCCGACGCAGTATCAGCATTACCAATCAGGTTCACTTATCCTATCAACGAACAGACACTCAACGGGGCAAACTATGATGCCGCCGCCGCAGCAATTGGTGGTGACGCTGTTGACACAAAACTCTTCTTTGATAAATATTAACTCTGGCAAACCAGATGCATTCAGAAGCTGCTCCAAAAGGGCAGCTTCTTTTTTTTCATTAAACTGTAACATTTATCTTTCCGTTGCGTCATATTACCGAAACATGAATATTAAGACAATGCAGTCAACAAAAAAATCAATAACCATGAAAACCATTAACACCCTTATCATACTGACATCAATGCTGGTTCTCACAGCAAGCAGTTTCAAACGCACCAGCGACGTAAACGGACTGTTAAAAAACACCATCGTATATGATGGCTTTAAAACAGCACAAACAGTCAGCACTGACGGCACAACCGATCATAAAGAGATTGCATCCGGCACCAGCGTCAACCTTCTCGCTCCAGCTAAACCGGTTACACCTTCTACTGCAGACTATTTGCGTTTTGATGTTAACAAATACATTGACATGGACCTTGAAAACAATGAGCTCCCTGAACCTGAATCATTTGATTACCTGAAATTCGATGTAAACGATTTTACCGAAGCTAATACAGACGATAACATGGAATTGCCTGTCAGCGAATTTGATTACCTCAGGTTCGATATCAGTAAATTCATTGACACAACCAATGCTGATGAAATACTTGAACTTCCCGCTGCGGAATAATATAAACCTGAAAGAATCCCTTTCAGCCATCACAAGAGCGCCCTTCTTACCAGGGCGCTTTTTATTTATTGTGGCATAGTTATTGAATACAATTATTACCATAAGTAAGAAAATCTTACTTTTGCAATCTGTTTTGAATTAGAGGCTTACCAGTAGCTAAAAGCCTTGTCAAATAAAGAAACCGATGAATAATAAAGAGCGGCTTGCAAAATTCATGGAGATATTCGGCTTCGTCATGGTTGCCGTTTACATCGGTTTGGGAGTTATGCTCTTTATACCCCGGTTTTATCCTTATGTTCCTGCAAACCTTAAATTCGCATTTGCCATTTTCTTCTTAGCCTACGGAGTATTCAGGCTTGTGAGGATGCTCAGCAAAAAATCCGGTACAGATAACGAATAATAAAGGATAAACGATGAAACAGTTCTCTATAAATGTGATCGTACTGGTATTGATAACAATGGCTATCTTTACCCATTCTTGCAGAAACCCTATGGGACAACAGCCAATCAAAGAAGCTCCGACCCAGGGAGATATCCGGATAAGCATTGACGAATCGTTTCAACTGCTGTTTGATACTCAGCTTTATACCTTTCAGTCATTATACGAGAATGCTAAAATAACACCGGCATACAAGCCTGAAGCCGATGTTATCAGTGACTTTATGAACGATTCGGTTCGAACTGTCGTACTCACGCGCGATCTCACCCAGCAGGAAAAAGACTACCTGGTAGCCAGGAACTTTATTCCCCGAACCACAAAAGTTGCCCACGATGCGCTGGCTCTTATCGTCAATCCTTCGAACAAGGATACTATGCTTCTCGAAAACCAGTTTGCTGATATCCTGAAAGGCAAAATCACAACCTGGAAGCAGTTGAACCCGGCTTCGCCTGACAAGACGATCAATGTTGTATTCGACAATAATAAATCTGGCAATGTTCGTTACTTCCGTGACAAGTTTTCGCTTTCCGGAAATTTCCCTGCCAACTGTTTTGCAGTTAACTCCAACCAGGAAGTAATGAATTATGTAAAAAACAATCCAAGTGCTCTTGGTATAGTCAGTGTGAACTGGATAAGCGATGAGCACGACAGTATAACGGTTGGTTTCCTTAAATCAGTAAAGGTCGTTGAAATCGGTAACGCAGGTACAGCATACTGCAAGCCTTTCCAGGGCTATATTGCAGAAGGCTCATATCCTTTCTGCCGGGACGTTTACATGATCACAAGAGAAACTTTCTCAGGGCTCGGAAAAGGATTTACGGCTTTTGTAGCCGGAGACCAGGGCCAGAGAATAGTTCGCAGGTCAGGACTGGTGCCGGCAACCATGCCGTTGAGGCTAATTGAAGTTCACAGAGACTAATCTATAGTTACGCAGGAAAACATGTTAAGAAACACCGGAAAATTTGCTGCACTCATCGGAGTTGCAATGTTAGTGCTGCTTAAAACCACAGTCGCACAGGATTTGAATGCTGCTATCAATCTTATGTACCAGCAGCAGTTTGAGCCAGCCGACAATGCTTTTAATAACCTCATAAAGGCTGAACCGGGAAATGCCAGGTATTATTACTATAGCGGTGAAAACCAACTGGCTTCCTATTTTATTGATCCCGCTAACATCTCGTTTAAATCGATTGCCAGTAAAGCACTCGATCGTTACAACAAGGGAATATCTGTCAATCCTGATGAGCCGCTTAATTATGTTGGCCTTGGTAAAGTTTCCCTGATTGAAGGCGATAAAACAACAGCCGAAGCCAACTTTGCTAAAGCACAGGGGTACCTGCCTGTTAAGAAATCGAAGACAGCCATGTCGAAACAGGACCAGGCTATCTTGCTCATGCGAATAGCCGAAGCCTATGTTCAGGTGAGCAGCAAGGATACTGCCACTGTTTTGAGTTTGTTCCGCAGGGCCGAACAACTCGACAACCGCAATCCGGACCTCTGGCTGATTGAAGGTGATTACTGGATCAATACAATGAATAATGGCGGCCAGGCTGCCCAGAGCTACAGGCTTTCCCAGGACCTTATGCCTCAATCAACAAGAGCAAGATTAAGACTCGGACAACTTTACACACGAATAAAAAGTTACTCCGATGCATTGAGTTATTACCAGGAAGCCATAAATATTGATCCTTCGTTTGCACCGGCTTATCTGGAAATGGGATTTCTCTATGCTAAAACCAATAACAAAGAAGAATCAAAAAAATATTTCAGGAAATACCTTGATCTTTCAAAAAGCAATATTGCTGCCAAGCGTAATTACGCCAATATGCTGATTCAGGCTGAAGAATATCCTGAAGCCATAGAGCAGATCAATCAAATACTTGCAATGGATTCGGCAACCTTTAATGACCTTAACAGGGCGCTTGCCTATTCATATTTTGAAGAAAAACAATATACGAAAGCGTATTACTACATCAACAAGTTCTTCAATAATTCTCCTGCTGAGAAGATCACATCGAAAGACTACCTGTATTCCGGTCGTATTCTGATCAAGAGTGGAAAAGATTCGCTTGGTATCGTTAACCTTGAAAAAGCCTTCGGCCAGGATACAACAAACATGGACCTCCTGAACGAGATTGCACAGGCATACCTTAAAATTAAAAAACATGAAAATGCAGCCAGAACATTCCAGGAGAAGATCAACCGGTCCAACGGCAGCACAAATGATTACTACAAAATGGCCCGTGCATATTTCGATGCCAAAAAATGGACTGAGGCCGATTCGGCACTTGCCATGGTAAACAGGCTCAGCCCCGACTTTGAACCCGCATACCTTTTCAGGGCCAGGGTATATTCCAACCTCGACCCCGACACCAAAGAAGGCCTGGCCAAACCTTTTTACGACAAAGTTGTGGAGAAAGCCCAGGCTGATTCTGTAAAATACTCAAAAGACCTGCTTGAATCATACAGCTACCTTGGATACTATCACCTCGTAAACAGGCAATACTGCGAGTCGCTGATGTATTGGGACAAAATTCTGGGCATCGATCCGGCAAACGAGAATGCTGCAAGCGCTCTCAAAGACCTCAAATCAAGATGCCCTGAATTTAAACCTGTTTACCAGCAGCAATAATCCACTGCTTCTCATTCATCTCACATCTGAAAGATATTTTTGGCACGTCGTTGAAAAATTGCCGATTTAGTTCTTACAAAAGGCAAGTCATTGACTATCTGCTAAAAAACCCAACGCCAATCCTGATCATCTGAAGCAAATCCTGTTGTTCTATAGTGAATTGCCTGCGTGGTATATCAAATAATTAACTGAAGTGATGAAGGAAGTTAATTTTACAACTATCTTCGCAGTTATAAGTAAGTAAAACACACTAATAATAAGTCAAACCATAATCTTAAATCCGAATTTACAATGAGCAAAAACGGTCAATCATTTAAAGAAGCAGTACAATCGGTTTTCGCAGCCGGCGTAATCATTATTGCTTTTGTAATTGCAATCCTGATTTACAAGTTTGTACTTGGGAATCCCGTGAACTTTGAAGGAATGAATCCAAAAGGCAGCCCACTCCCCGGCAATTATATGGCCATGGTGTATAAGGGCGGATTCATTGTGCCATTGCTTATCACCATTATTATTGTTCTCCTGACCTTTGTAATTGAAAGGTGGCTCACCCTTCGCAAGGCAAGAGGAACCGGTGCTATCAATGCATTTGTAGCAAAGCTGCAAAATCATCTTAACAATAACGAAATCGACCTTGCTATATCGGCATGTGACAAACAGAAAGGCTCGATCGGGAATGTAATGAAAGCCGGCCTCAAGAAATACAAAGAACTGCAATCCGATACCAAGCTCGATAAGGACCAGAAGCTTGTTTCGCTGCAGAAAGAGTTTGAAGAAGCAACAGCCCTTGAATTACCGATGTTATCGCGTAACCTGGTCATTCTGTCAACCATTGCTTCAATCTCGGTGCTTATCGGTCTTATCGGTACTGTGCTTGGTATGATCCGTGCATTCGGCGCCCTAGCCCAGGCTGGTGCTCCTGATGCCCTTGCACTTGCAACAGGTATCTCTGAAGCGCTTGTCAATACAGCTTTTGGTATTACCGGTTCTACCCTGGCAATCATTTTCTACAACTTCTTCTCATCGAAGATTGATGCGATGACCTATAAGATTGATGAAGCCGGTTTCAGCCTCACCCAGACTTTTGCATCGCAGACAAAGTAAACTTCTGCGGATTTGTTAACAAGTTCCGGGCTGATACCCGATCTCATCTTTAAAACAGGAAAACATGCCAAAAATTAAGCTACCGGTAAAATCTCCCCATATCGACATGACGCCTATGGTGGATTTATTTGCCCTTTTGCTTACCTTCTTCATGTTAACGACATCCTTCCGCCCACAGGAAGCAACCGTAATAGATTCACCGAATTCGATCAGTGAAAAAGTTGCACCGGAAAAGAACGTCATCACTATCCTGGTTGGAAAAGACAATAAAGTTTTTCTGAATTTTGATAATGGCCTCGACACTTCAGTTTCGATACGCGCTGAAGTATTGAAAAAAGTAGCCGAACAGTTCAATCTGAAATTCACTGACAAAGAACTTACAACTTTTTCAACCCATTCGTCTTTCGGCATGCCGGCTAACAGACTCAAAGCCTGGCTTGATACAGAAGATTCGAAGGAACGTGAAAAATTCCAGACTGGTATCCCTATCGATTCCACTGACAACCAGCTCAATCTGTGGGTTCGTTTCATCCGAATTCAGAATCCAAACGCTATTGTAGCCATCAAAGGTGATGCCGATGCCGATTTCAAAGTTGTAAAGCATGTCATGGACATCTTACAGGATAACCAGGTTAACAAGTTCAACCTTGTAACGAACCTGATGAAGGAAGAAGCAAAACCGGAGGAATAATTAACAGGGTGAATTTCACTTAAAAGAATTTCTATTATGGCTGAAATAATCCAAGAAGAAGCTAAACAAAAAGGCGGCAAAAAGAAAGCCAAAAAGTTTTCGACCCGCATCGACATGACACCCATGGTCGACCTGATGTGCCTTCTCATCACCTTTTTCATGCTGACTACAGCTTTCAGCAAGCCCAAAGCCATGGATATCGCCATGCCGGAGAAAAAGGATGACCCTACAGTAAAGGCACCCGAAATCTCGGCTGACCGTACCATCAATATCCTCATCACAGGAAATGACCAACTTTACTACTATTTTGGCGTAGCCGATCCAAACAAACCCCTTCCTCAACTCATCAAAACTGATTACAGCAAAGATGGTATCAGGAAAGTGTTGTTACAGCGTAACAAGATAGTTTTCAAAGCAGTTTACGATCTCAGGGAGAAAGTAAAAACCGGTGAACTTGTGATGGCTGATACTGCTTTGGAGAATAAAACGAAAGAGCTGAAAAAATCAGACAAAAATGCTCCGATCATTCTGATAAAAGCGGATGAAAAAGCAAAGTACAAGAACCTGGTTGATATTATTGATGAAATGGCGATCACAACCATTGCTAATTACGCAATCGTTGATATTTCTCCAATAGAACTGCAAATGCTCAGCGGTACAGCTCCGGCAGCGCCTGTAGTTCAGTAAATCATTGATTATCGCCGTGGGCGTTATTGAAACCATTAAACATCGCAAACAACAATGACAAAGCAAAAAGAACATGCTGCTGCAATGGACGAAATCGTCTTTGAGCACAGGAACAAATCCTACGGGGCATATGTTTTGCGTAAGTTGTATAAGAAATATGTGACCAGGGCATTGCTGCTGTCAATTGCACTGCTTATTGCAGCGCTGGCTTACCCCCTGGTATCGAGTTATTATGCACAGAAACGAGCCAGATATATCGAGAAAACAGCTGAAGCCGAATTCATCGATATGAACAAACCCCAGGAAGAAGCTCCGCCTCCCCCGCCACCTCCCCCACCACCCCCTGCTGCTCTCGAACAGAAGGTTAAATTTGTTGCACCTGTTGTTACAACTGAAGAAGTTGTTGAAGATGCTGATATCTTTAACCAGGATGAACTGAGCAAGACCATTACCAACGAGCCAGTCGCAATGGAAACCTACGAAGCACCGGTAACACAGGAAGTACAGGAAGTTATTGAAGTTGAAGAGGAGAAACCTGTTTTCACTTTCGTTGAAGAAATGCCCACATTCCCGGGAGGAGATGATGCCAGGGCGAGATTCCTTGCCGACAATATCCGTTATCCTGAACAAGCATCAGAAAACGGCATCCAGGGCATTGTATATGTCTCATTCATCATTGATTCCAAAGGTAATGTAACAAACGTAAAAGTTTTGCGTGGTATTGGTGGAGGATGTGATGAAGAAGCCATGAGGGTTATCAAAATGATGCCTCCCTGGCATCCGGCAAAGCAGAACGGAAAGACTGTACGTTATTTGTTCAATATGCCGGTTACATTCAAACTGCAATAATCTGATCAAACAAATTAAAAAACGCCATCCTTCGGGGTGGCGTTTTTTATTTGATTGCAACCGGATGATGAATGATATCGCTTAGCTGATTTGTGCTGTTGCAAAATTCAATCCTGCATCATAAGCTCCAAGATTCAGGTTCACAATATCTTCACCCTTCCTTCCAAATAATTTCCTGATGGCATCTCTTAGTTTTTCGGCAGGTATCTCGAGAAAAAGAGCTGCAGCTCCCAGTATTACCATGTTTGCAGATCTGGCTGAACCCAGGTTCCTGGCAATATCATCAGCATCCAACGCTATATGCTTTTTCAGGCTTGATATGTCAGCCATGAGTTTATCCATCTCAGGATAGTTGCCGATATTGATAAAAGGCTTGATATTGGTAATAACCCATCCATCGGCTGAAAGATAAGGCAAGTATCGTAACGATTCCATTGGTTCAACCGATATGATAAGGTCAGCCTGGCCATAAGGAATAAGGTCGGAAGCAATTTCATGGTCGGCAATCCGCAGGTTTGATGAAACATCACCTCCCCGTTGGCTCATGCCATGCACTTCGGCCTGTTTAAGGTACAACCCTGAGTCGAGCGCTGCCATACCAATGGCTGCAGCAATCGAAAGAATTCCTTGTCCGCCAACACCGGCTAATATTATATCCCTTTTCATTTTGTGAATCTCTTATTAAGTATCAATATCATGATTTCCTGAAACTTATTGTGGCTTAGCTTCTTTCCTGGCAACCTTAAGGTTTCTGGTTGCTGTCTGAATACATTCCCTTCTCGGAATCACAACTGAAACACCCTTATAGTCAAGCTCTTTCCTGATAGCCGCCATATTCTCCTCATGATACTTCGGCGAAGGATTAAGAGTGATTATATGTTCAGGGTCAACCCCAACACCTTGGCAGATATTCTCAATTTTCCCCGTGGCTGCCGAGTCCTGGCCGCCGGTCATGGCTGTAGTGGCATTATCCAGTATTATTACCGTGACTGACGAGTTATCATTTACACAATCGATCAGCCCTGTAATTCCGCTATGGATAAAGGTGCTGTCGCCAATTACTGCAACAGCCGGATTCAACCCTGCATCGGAGGCACCTTTGGCCATGGTGATGCTTGCACCCATATCTACACAGCTATTGATCGCATTGAACGGTTCGAGAGCGCCAAGCGTATAGCAGCCGATATCGGAGAAAACGCGTCCTTTGCTCCATGTTTCAAGAGCCTGGTTCAGTGCGTTATATGAATATATATGAGGGCATCCTTTGCATAATGAAGGCGGACGGCCAACAACAGTAGCAGGGATATTGCGGCCACGCGTATCTGCCTGCCCGAGGGCAACTGCAACAATATTCGGGTTAAGTTCACCATCAAAGGAGATAGTTCCGTCGAGACGGCCATGTATAGGCTTGCCATGATTGAGATAGCCGCGCAGCATCTCTTCCACCACAGGATTTCCTTCTTCCAGCAGTAATAAGGAATCGCATTCTGAATATATCTTTTCAACCAGCGATTTCGGGAGCGGGTACTGACCGATTTTCAATACAGGAAAAGGAACCTTGCGGTCGGGGAAGTTTTCCATCAGGTAATTCACTGCAATGCCTGTGGTAATAATGCCCATTGAATGATCGGGGCCTTCGGTAAACTTGTTAAAGCCGCCGGTTTCGCTCATGGCTGTAAAATCGGCCTGTTTACTGACGAGCGTTTTATATTGTTTCCTGGCGATTGCGGGTAGAAGGATAAATTGTTTCAGGTTTGAAGGAAGTTTAACGCTATTTTGATCTCGGCCCGGCATCCTGAGCACACCCGAACGTGAGTGTGCCAGTCGCGTGGTGATACGCAGCATTACAGGTGTCGCTAATTTTTCCGAAAGCTCAAATCCGTATAACACCATGTCGTAAGCTTCCTGCTGGTTTGATGGCTCCAGTATCGGGATCATGGCAAATTTCCCATAAAACCTCGAATCCTGCTCATTTTGAGACGAATGCATGGATGGATCATCGGCAGCCACTACAATGAGCCCTCCATTGGCCCCGGTAATCGCTGAATTAACAAAAGCATCGGCTGCCACGTTCATTCCTACATGTTTCATACAAACCATGGCACGCTTTCCTGCATACGACATCCCAAGGGCTGCCTCCATGGCAGTCTTCTCGTTTGCCGCCCAGGATGCATGTATGGTTCCTTCCCTGGCTTCCTTTGAATTCTTTACAAATTCAGTGATCTCGGTCGAAGGGGTACCGGGGTATGCATAAACGCCCGACACACCTGCATCAATAGCAGCCTGGGCTATTGCCTCATCACCCAGCAACATGAGTTTCGTCATTCCTTTGAAATTAGGTGTTTTACTGAACTATACAAAACTATGAAATTACCTTATCATGGGCTGTGGAATCATTCTAAATTTCAGTGAAAATGCTGTATCTAAAAGGGCCTCTACCGCCAGTTTTATCAGTAAATATAACCTCAGGAATATGAAAACTGAGAGCAGCAGCATTTATGGTTCTTTTTCCTCGCTTTCATATACCTGGTCCATTTCCATCAAGAAATTTCTTTAAGTTTGAAAACCAAATCATACAAATTCCATCGATAATTTGAATTACCTGGCACATCTTTATCTTGCAGGCACTGATACCGGCAAAATCGTAGGCAACTTCATTGCTGATGCGGTAAAGGGTGATGATTACCTGAATTTTGCCCCTCACATCAGGAGTGGCATCATTATGCACCGCCGCATTGATTCATTTACCGACAATCATCCCGTTGTAAGAGAGAGTATCAGACGGCTCAGGCCGAAACATCATAAATTCTCAGGCATCATTGTGGATATGTTTTATGACCATTTTTTAGCAGCAAACTGGAGCGATTACTCATCGGAAGATTTGCTTGCATTCACAAATCACAGGTTTGCAATCCTGATTGATCATTTCCACCTGATGCCGCATCGTACTCAGCGCATGTTGCCGCACATGATACGCAACAACTGGCTTATGGCCTATGCCTCTCTTGATGGCCTTGACCAGGCATTGACCGGGATTTCGCAACGTACAACGTTTGTCTCCCGCATGGAGGACGCAGTTGAAGATCTTAAAGCCAATTATTCAGGTTTTGAAAAAGAGTTCAGGGAATTCTTTCCTGATATACAGAAATTTGTCAGTGAAAACGGCTTTGATTCCTTCCAGGAAAGAATTGTCACGTAACAATTTGACAAAAAAAGGCTTCCTTATAATGGAAAGCCTCTTAAAAAAGATAGTCCGGAATTAATCTTCTGCAATGATCTCTTTGCCGGCGGCCAGATCTTCAAGCATGGCCGTGGTAATTGATTTTGGCCTCTCAAGCGGATATCCCAATGCGCGGTCCCAGATGAGGTTGGCACATATACCAATAGCCCTTCCGATACCAAAGAGAACAGTGTAAAAATCATATTCCCTTACCCCATAATGCCACTGGATAACACCGGACTGGGCATCAACATTTGGCCAAGGATTTTTAGCTTTTCCCTGTTCATGGAGAATTGGCGGAACGACTTTGTAAAGCATGTCAACATATTTGAAGATGGGGTCTTCAGCAATGTGATTAAGTGACCATTCACGCTGCAGCATGTAACGCGGATCGGTTTTACGCAGCACAGCATGGCCGAAACCGGGGACAACCTGCCCTGACTCAAGTGTTTCCCATACGAACTTCTTCATTTGTTCTTCGGTGGGTACAACACCATCCATTTGTTCCATCACGTGATGCAACCATCGCAACACTTCCTGGTTGGCAAGGCCGTGAAGCGGCCCGGCCAGACCATTAATCATAGAAGAAATTGACAGATAGACATCCGACAATGAGCTTCCGACAAGGTGGCCTGTATGGGCGCTTACATTTCCTCCTTCATGGTCGGCATGTATAATAAAATGCATGCGGCTAACGTCGTCGTATGGCTTCCCTATGCCCATCATATGAGCAAAATTGCCACCAAAATCAAGGTAAGGATTTGATTGTATCCGTTTCCCGTCGCGGTACAATTTTGCGTATATGTAAGTAGCAATTTCAGGCATCTTTGCCATGAGGTTGAGAGAATCTTCGTAGGTAGAATCCCAGTAATCAAGCTTATGCAACTTACCTGAAGCATATTTTTTGGCAAAAAGTGATTCGCGCTGCAGCGTAGTGACGACTGCTGAGAAAATGGCCATCGGGTGGCTGCAACATGGCATTCCGTCAATTACCTCGTAAACATACCTGGGAAGTATGTGTCTCTTGTTAAACTCATCCAGAATATCCTGAAGATCATCTTCAGTCGGCATATCACCCGTCACCAGGAGGTAGAAAAGCCCTTCCACATAAGGCATCTCCGATCCTTTTGGCTTTGGAAGCTTCTCAAATACCTCAGGCAGGGTATACCCGCGGTACCTGATACCTTCAAAAGGATCGAGGTACGAAATATCCGTAACGAGGGCTTTTACACCTCTCATACCTCCGATAACCTGCGCGATTGTAACTTTGTCAACTACAACATTTCCAAATTCTTTAAGAAGCCTTTCAGTACGGGGACGCCATTCAACGATCTTTTCGTGAAGTTTGTCTTTGAGTCGGGTTGCCATAATATATATTGTTATTATTGTTGATTACATGTTCTCGATCATTGCCGTGGCAAATTCACTGGTTTTTAGTTTTGTGGCGCCTTCCATTAGCCGGTGGAAATCGTAGGTGACTTTTTTCATGGCTATGGTTTTCTCCATGGATGAATAGATGAGCCGGGCTGCTTCGTTCCAGCCGAGGTATTCGAACATCATGGCCCCGCTGAGTATCACTGACCCGGGGTTTACCTGGTCGAGTCCCGCATATTTGGGAGCTGTGCCATGAGTTGCTTCAAAAATTGCATAACCATTGCTGTAATTGATATTGGCGCCGGGAGCAATTCCAATTCCACCGACCATGGCAGCAAGCGCATCGCTAATATAATCACCGTTGAGGTTGAGTGTGGCTATTACCGAATATTCCCGTGGCCTGAGCAATATCTGCTGAAGAAAAGCATCAGCAATAACATCCTTTACAATGATTTTACCTGATTCAATGGCTTGCTGCTGCAATTTATCAGCTTCCTCCTTGCCATTTTCGGTAACAATTCTGTCGTATTGTGCCCAGGTAAATACTTTATCACTGAATTCGCGTTCTGCCAACTGGTAGCCCCAGTTTTTAAAAGCGCCTTCGGTAAATTTCATGATATTTCCTTTATGCACCAGTGTAACGGAAGGCAGCCTTCTTGAAACTGCATACTCAATGGCAGCCCTCACAAGGCGTTCGGTACCTTCGAGCGACACAGGCTTGATACCCAGAGAGGAAGATTCGGGAAAACGAATCTTCTTCACACCCATTTCATTGACCAGGAATTCACGTAATTTTTCTGCTTCGGGTGTTCCCTGCATAAATTCGATTCCGGCATAAATATCTTCGGTGTTTTCACGGAAAATGTGCATATCAACGGCTCCCGGGTCTTTCACGGGGCTGGGGACTCCTTTAAACCAACGCACGGGCCTGAGGCACACGTATAGATCAAGCATCTGGCGCAAAGCCACGTTCAGTGAACGGATACCTCCTCCAACCGGGGTGGTGAGAGGACCTTTGATACCTACAATATATTCCCTGAAGGCATCTAGTGTTGAATCTGGTAACCAGTTTCCGGTTGCGCTGAATGCTTTTTCACCGGCAAGTACTTCTTTCCATAAGATTTTTCGCTTTCCAAGGTAAGCCTTTTGCACAGCAGCGTTAAAAACCCTGACCGAAGCATTCCAGATATCGGGCCCGGTACCATCTCCCTCAATAAAGGGAATTACAGGATTATCAGGCACATTCAGCTTCCCGTTTATTATGGTTATTCTATTTTCTGACATTATTTCTGGTTGATTTTCTTTAGTTTATCACTATGCAATAATACAAAATATATAGATTTAAGCATATTTAATGATGTTTATACAAAGATAACGCATATGTAAAAAAAAGTGCACTTTGAACAAGCTGTAATTCAACTTTGTTCAATGATCGTTGCAATTTGTTAAATATTTACCAGAAATGACGGCCAATATGTACTCAGTGAGCAAAAGCACTATTTTTTATGACGGCTCATGCGCGTTCTGCAACACCTGGGTCAAAATTATTAAGCGACTGGATCATCAGAACCAAATAAATATCAGCACTTTACAATCTGTTGATTATAGCGCTCTGCCTAATAAGCACAAGTCAAATCCCCCGGCTGATACTGTGATTCTGCTTCATCATGAGAAAATCTATATAAAATCGGATGCTGTGCTCAGGGTAATTTCAATACTTGGCTTTCCGTTTAATCTGCTGTCAATCTTCAGGATAGTGCCACGCCGCTGCCGCGACAAGTTCTATGATTTCATTGCAAGAAACAGGTACAGGTTTGCCGGACAGGTTAACAGTTGTGCAATTCCTCCGGCAGTTCACGATAAGTGAGTTGCCTGAACAGGGTTATTTTGAATCCGGTTACCAATTCTTTTGAAGAAGCAAATGAATGATATTCTCATATTGGTTAGCGTTATTTATGTAAGTTTGTACTCTCAAAAGTAATTCGCCTATTATTCATGCAACTGCCTTCAAGATTTCTCTCACTCCTCCTGCTGCTTTTTGTTATAACTTCCGCATCTGTCTTCGCTCAAAACGGCGCAGTTCGCGGATTTGTTTATGATAAAGAATCAGGTGAACCTATTATTTTCACCAACGTTTACCTTTACAAAACCTCGCACGGTGCAGCTACCGATGAAAACGGTTATTTCTCCATAACCAGGATTCCTGACGGCAAATACACCCTTATGGTGACCTATCTCGGCTACGACACGCTCCGCGAACCCGTCGATATCAAAGGCAGCGTGGTTATAAACAAGAAACTATACCTGGCTAAAGGCTCTTACCAGTTGCAGGGAATCAATATTACAGCCGAATACACAGAGCAACGGACCGAAACCCGAACGTCAGTAGTAAAGATCACACCAAAGCAAATCAGGCAAATACCAACCGTAGGCGGCCAGGCCGACCTGGCCCAGTATCTGCAGGTATTGCCCGGAGTGATATTCACCGGCGACCAGGGCGGGCAATTGTATATCCGCGGCGGAGCTCCCATTCAGAACAAGGTGGTACTCGACGGCATGGTGATTTACAATCCTTTCCATTCCATCGGGCTTTTCTCGGTATTTGAAACCGACATTCTCAGGACTGCCGATATATATACCGGAGGTTTTGGCGCCGAAAACGGCGGAAGGATATCATCGGTGATGGATCTCACAACCCGCGACGGCAATAAAAAAAGGATAGCCGGAAAAGCCGGAGCCAGCACATTTGGCGCAAACCTGCTGCTCGAAGGACCGATTAAGAAACAGAAAACCTCAGATGACGGCAGTTCGTCATTTATTTTATCATACAAGAATTCATACCTGGAGCAAACGTCAAAAGCCTTATACAGCTATATCGATGAAAACGGGCTGCCTTTCAATTTCAGGGACCTGTATGGAAAAGCTTCAATCAATGCATCCAATGGCAGTAAGGTGAATTTCTTTGGTTTCAATTATTCCGATCAGGTTGAATACAAAGCTGTTTCAAACTTTAACTGGGACGCATACGGCGCCGGGATGAATTTTGTGGTGATACCCGGAAAAAGCCCGGTTCTTATCGAAGGGAATTTTGCTTACTCTTCCTATAAGATGAACCTTACCGAAAACACACTTGCACCCCGTACCAGCCTCGTCCGCGGTTTTAATATGGGCATGAATTTCACCTATTTTTTCGGGAAGGACCAGATGAAATACGGTTTTGAGATGCAGGGATTCAAGACTGTTTTTGATTACTTCAATTCTGCAAACCGTAAGATCGATCAAACGCAGAACACATCAGAAATAGCCGGTTACTTCACTTATAAAATCGCCCGTAGTAAGTTCCTTATCGAGCCGGGAATGAGGTTCCAATGGTATGCTTCTCTGTCAGAAATCTCGCCCGAGCCCAGGCTGTCGATGAAATATCTGGTGTCGGACAAACTGCGTTTCAAGATGGCAACAGGCCTCTATACCCAGAACTTTATCGCAGCCAACAGCGACCGGGATGTTGTAAACCTTTTCTACGGATTCCTTTCAGGCCCCGAAAACCTGCCAACGACTTTCGACGGCAAAAAGGTGACCAGCAAATTGCAAAAAGCTCAGCATCTCATTCTGGGTGCCGAAATTGATGTGATGAAAAACATGCTGATTAATATTGAAGCTTATTATAAGAACTTCTCACAGCTCACTAATATCAACCGTAACAAGATATTTGAAGACATAGGTGAATACCAGGATAAGCCTGAATACCTCCGCAAGGACTTCATCATTGAAAATGGTTCGGCCAAAGGTGTGGACTTTTCGATGAAATACGAGAACAAGAACCTGTATCTCTGGGTAGTTTACTCCCTGGGATTTGTAAACCGCTACGACGGCCTCATTCATTATGTGCCTCATTATGACAGGCGGCACAACGTGAACATAGTTTCATCCTACAAATTCGGCAAACTCAATAGCTGGGAGGTTAACGGGCGCTGGAACCTGGGGTCAGGTTTCCCTTTCACGCAAACACAGGGCTACTATGAGAAACTGAACTTCGCACAGGGTATTTTCTCTGATATCACCACCATGAATGGCGATCTCAGCATAATTTACGGCACTATAAACGGCGGACGCCTGTCGTATTATCATCGTCTCGATCTCGGCCTGACAAAGAAATTCTCCTTCAGTGAAAATGTCACCCTCGATGCCAACTTCACTGTTACCAATGTGTATGACAGGGATAACATCTTTTATGTGAACAGGATAACCAACGAAAAGGTTTACCAGTTGCCAGTGATGCCAAGTTTTGGGTTAACACTGAATTTCTGACCAAAGAGTTAGAAAGAAAACCGCGTTATTCTTTGTTTTTGGTGTCAATGATAATGGTCACAGGGCCATCGTTAATGAATTCCAGCTGCATATTTGCACCAAACACCCCTGTGCTTAACGGCTTTCCAAGTTCGGTTTCCATTTGGCCGACAAACTTTTCATAAAGCGGAACAGCTGTTTCGGGTTTTGCTGCCCTGATGTATGATGGCCGGTTGCCTTTTTTGGTACTTGCATGTAAAGTAAACTGGCTTACTACCATAACATCACCACCGGTATCAGCCACCGACAGGTTCATCACTCCCTGATCGTCGTTGAAAATCCTGAGCCTGGCAATTTTGGCAGCCAGCCAATCTATATCTTCCTTGTTATCAATATCCTCTATTCCGATCAATACCAGCAAACCATGCCCTATCCGGCTGAACTCTGCGCCGTCAATGGTAAGTCTGCATCCTGTAACCCTTTGAATAACTGCTCTCATAAATTATCACTAAGTCACCGGCTGTTCCACGCCTCATCATTCATACTCAACCACATCCAGATTTTCATCATTAAGGATTGACAAATAGTTGCGGTACCGGCCTTCGTTAATTTCACCTCTTTGGAGTGCTTCTTTTACGGCGCAGCCGGGCTCATGCACATGCGTGCAATTGGTGTACCGGCATTCGGGGAGCAAAGCCCTGAACTCGGGGAAACGTTCACCCACCTCACGGCTTTCAAAATGAATGAGCCCAAACTCCTTAATACCTGGTGTATCAATAATATAACCTCCACCTGTCAACGGCAGCATTTCGGCAAACGTAGTGGTGTGCATACCCTTAAGGTGATAGCCGGAAATGTTTCCTGTTTTAAGATTCATGGAAGGTTCAACCGCGTTGATAAGCGCTGTTTTACCCACCCCCGAATGGCCGGTGAGCAGGCTTGTTTTATGAGCGAGCAATGTTTTGAACTCATCCAGGTTTGTGCCTTCGAGCGCCGAAACAGCCATCACACCATAGCCAATATTCCGGTAAAGCTCCATTAATGCCCGGTACCTCTCGTCTGATTTGGAACTGTAGATATCAATCTTATTAAACACAACGCAGGCCGGTATATGGTAGGCTTCGGCTGTTACGAGCACCCGGTCGATAAATCCGGTCGATGTCCTGGGTTGCTCAATGCTCGCAATAATTATCAGCTGATCGATGTTGGCAGCGATGATATGAGAGAATTTCGAAAGCTTTATCGATTTGCGGATGATATAGTTGTGGCGCTCGCTAATGGTATGTATCAAACCCTCCTGTTTTTGCTCCGGCAGATCGAATTCCACAAAATCGCCAACGGCAATAGGATTGGTGGTGCGTATGCCATGAATCCTGAATTGCCCTTTCAGGCGGCACTGAAATACCTCACCAGTTTCTGTCCTGACAAAATAAAAACTACCGGTAGATTTAGTTACAACACCTTTCAAATTTTCGCTATTACCTGAATTTTAACCGTTTGCGTTATAATATTGCCTATCATCGTGTAAAACTACAAATTCCTGCCTATATTTGAGTTATAATTCAAGTGATGATGACAGTTTGCACCATTCTCCAGTTTGCCGTCAGCCCGGTACTTTTCCTGTTACTGTATATCTTCCTTCGTTTTAAATACCGGGAAGGCGATTTTTCGCTTTTCTTTAAAGTATTTATCATTGGTTTGCTAAGCATACTGGTTGTTATGCTTGCTGACTTTATCATTCATAAAGCCGGCCTCGACAGCCTGCACAGCTTTCATAGAACCATGTTTTACGCATTTGTGCTTACGGCAGGGCTCTTCGAATTGATTAAATTTCTCATTATCAGATTGGTTGCGTATAAGGACAACCGATTTGTGAGCATAAGCGATGGCATTGTTTATTCGCTGGTTGCAGCGCTTGGATTTACAACATCATATTCTGTTTACGCCTATTTCTTTCCGCCCGAATTTGTAAAAACATGCACATACGCATGGAGCATTGGCCCGGCTGTGCTAAGTATTGCTACGGTTATGGGATTTTTCTTCGGCATCGCTCAAAAAAGACGCAACAGTTTTATTGATATACTGACAGGGCTCTCTGCCGCGATAGTTTTGCACGGAGTGTACCGGTTTTGCCTCTTATATAATGATAACACCCTGCTGTTAATGTCGCTCATTGCCATGGCAATAATTGCTATCACACTTATTGTCAGGGCTGTACGCAGCAGCCAAATATCAGCATAAACGATAGATTTTGCCGGGCAGGCAACGAACAATTCCTTCAAATTCAAGATTGAGAAGAGCGGATGCCGCTTTCGACGGCTGCATACCTGTTCTTCCGATTACTGAATCAATATCAAGGTCACCTTCATTACGAAGCAGGTCAATGACCGATTGCTCCTCGGGAGGCAGTTCTACAAATAATTTCCGCTGTACAACCTTTGTAAGATTCTTGTGGCTATCCCAATTAAGAATGTACCGGATATCATCAGCCGACTGAATAAGAGCAGCCCTGTTGGTCTTAATAAGATTATTACATCCTTCGGAGAAAGTATCAGAAAGTCTTCCCGGAACGGCGAACACATCGCGGTTGTATGAATTTGCAAGGTCAGCCGTAATCAGCGCGCCTCCTTTTGCACCCGCCTCCACCACGATCACGGCATCGCTCATTCCGGCAATTATCCGGTTGCGCATCGGGAAATTCTCCCTGTCGGGCTTAGTCTGGCTCATAAACTCGGTGATCAAACCGCCGTTAGTCAGCATTTTTTCGGCAAGCGACCGGTTTGTGTAAGGATAAATACGATCGAGGCCATGACCCAGGGCGGCTACAGTTGGCAGATTAAAATCCATGGCAGCCTTGTGCGACCACGTGTCAATTCCGTATGCCAGTCCGCTGATAATAAGCACATTATCCACTGTTAATCCTTCTACAATTCTTCGGCACATATCCCTGCCATACTCGGTACCATGACGGGTGCCCACTATTGATATCACCTTATCATTGTTGAGATCAGCATTCCCCTTGTAATAAAGCATGAGCGGGCTGTCGGTACATTGTTTCATCCTTGAAGGATAATCAGCATCGAGGTAAAAAAGCGGCGTTATATGATATTTGCTGATAAAATTCAGTTCTTCTTCTGCCCTGTCGAAAACATTATGAGTAACTATAGAGTTTACTGTGGCTTCACCAATGCCGGGAATTTTCATCAGGAAGCGTTTTTTCTCGGTAAAAACGGCTTCAACACCACCGCAATAGGCGATGAGGTTCTTACCGTTTACACTTCCGACATTGGGAATGAGGGTAATGGCAATTTTATAGATCAGATCTTCCATATTAAAAGCCAAACTTAAGTAAATTTTCAAAACAGCCTCAGATACTATATAAATTCACATGATTACTTACCTTTGAAAATAGCAATGGAAAGCACGTCAGTGATAAATGTTCTCGTCTGCCCGCTCAACTGGGGCATCGGCCATGCCACCCGTTGTGTGCCGGTGATCCGGCATCTCCAAAAAAAGGGTTTCAGGGTTATGATTGGCGCTGATGGACTTCCGCTGGAATTTCTGAGGCAGGAATTTCCCGAGCTGCCATATTGCCGCTTCCCGGGATTCACCCCGTCATACTCTGCTAACGGGAACATGGTTATTAAAATGCTTGCTCAGATTCCTGCTTTTATCGCAGGAATTTATCGCGATCATCAACTTGTAAAAAAGTTTGTCAGAGATCATGGTATCAATCTTATCATCTCTGACAACCGGTATGGGCTGTGGCAAAATAAGGTAAGAAGTGTATTGATCATTCACCAGATCATGATCAGGGCACCCAGATGGCTTAAGTTCTCAGAACCTATACTTTACCTGGTGAATCGCCTGCTGATCAGTCGTTTTGACGAATGCTGGATCCCTGATTTGCCAGGTAAGGACAACCTGTCCGGTGAATTGTCACACAAATACCCTTTGCCCGGAAATGCTGTTTACATCGGCCCATTGTCGCGTTTTGAACCGGAGAGCACTTCACGAAAAACAAGGAATTTTATTCTTGCACTCATATCCGGTCCAGAGCCGCAGCGAAGCATGTTTGAGAAAATCCTTTCAACGCAATTATCAGGTTTAAACGTGCCGGCCATTGTTCTCACAGGCAAACCAGGCTCTAATGACGAGACACAGACGTGTGGTGACGTGACATTGATTTCCCACCTGCCTACCCGTGAACTTCAAGACCTGCTGTATTCGGCCTCAGCCGTGATCTGCCGCCCGGGATACTCCACCATCATGGACCTTGCTGCAACCGGAACCAAGGCATTGCTTATACCTACTCCCGGACAGACGGAACAGGAATACCTGGCAGCATATCATGAAGAAAAAGGACATTTTGCTTTCATGAAACAAAGTGAAGCCAATGTGGCCAAAGGACTTGACAGGCTGGAAACCTGCAAGGGAATTACAACAATGACAAATAACAAGCTGCTTGAGGAGCAGATCACAAGCCTGATAAATAAAATCAGGAAGCCCTGATAATTAAAACTCATTATTTTTGCCCGCAAATACAACCAAGAATGACACTTGAATTCATAACATGGACAGTTAAACCGGAGATTTTCTCAGTCGGTTCCTTTGCTGTTCGCTGGTACGGGGTGCTTTTTGCAGCCTCATTTGCAGTTGGTTACGTTATTATGCTGCAAATTTTCAAGAAAGAAAACCTTCCTGAAGCGCTGCTCGATAAACTTTCGGTTTACATGGTAATCGGTACGGTGGTAGGCGCCAGGCTTGGTCACACCATGTTTTACGAACCGCAGTACTACCTGAGCCATCCGCTTGAAATACTGAAAATATGGGAAGGAGGACTTGCCAGCCATGGTGCAGCCATCGGCATCCTGACTGCTCTGTACATCTTTGCCCGCAAGACGCGTCAGACCTTCCTCTGGACAATTGATAGGATTGTGATCGTTGTTGCCCTTTCGGGATTTTTCATCCGCACGGGAAACCTCATGAACAGCGAGATTTTTGGTAAACCGACCGAACTTGCCTGGGGATTCATATTTACGCGTGCCGGTGAAACCATTCCCCGCCATCCAACTCAGATTTACGAAGGACTGAGTTACCTCGCCATATTCTTCTATCTCCTATGGTATTACTACAAAAAGAATGGCAAACCATCGGATGGCTACCTGTTTGGCATGTTCATGATCCTGGTTTTCGGGGTGAGGATAGTCATCGAATTTCTGAAAGAACCGCAGGTAGCTTTCGAAAACAGCATGGCCCTTAATATGGGACAGTTACTCTCAATTCCTTTTGTGATTGCGGGAATTGTCCTGGTTTATCTCAGCAGGAAAAAGCAAACACCTGTGAATTAAGCATGTTTGAACAAATCACAATGAAAGAGGCTGCTCCGTCGGGGAACAGCCTCTTTTTATTTGAATATCAGTTATTCTTATTATTTCCCCATTGTCCTGTTGAGGAAAGCTTCAACGTGCTTGCTGATCTTTTCCTGCTTATACTGTTCAGCTATTTGCTGCAAAGCTCCAAAGAAGCCCATGGCCTGGTTAAGATCATCTTCATAGTTTGCGCGGAACTGAGGTTCGAGTGATGCTATGTAAGCAGTATTCTGTTCATAGGTATTCACCAGCTTTTCAGCCAGTTTGTTTCCCTTATCATAGGCGCCTGCCATGTAATATGATTCAACAAACTGTATCATGTAGTAATCAAAATGTATTTTCTCATCGGGAAATATCTTTTGCACATAATCGCATACCTGAACAGCTTTATCAAACTTGCCTTCCTGGCTCAATTTGCGTGCCAGACGGGCGAGATTCTGCTTGGGAATCATTACATTACGATAACTCTCACGGTCAACATAAACTTTGGGATCATTCAGATTGCCCCATTTGCACTTGTGCAACAGTATGTCGAATGAAGCTTCGGAGTTCACACTTCCCAGACCCGGTACATAATCGCCTGTATCATTCATGGCTGGCAGGAACCTGTAAACAAATCCTTCCTGGAAACAGTATTTGTCGACATTCACGGCATCATTGATACTCGATGGACTTGAGAAATAAACCGGTCTTCTGAACTTGTTCTTTGCCAGAAAATCGAGCAGCATGAGATCATTTTTATACAGGTAATTTGACTTGATGTCCCAGGTTACTTCAGGAACAATCTTACCAGCAAGCTCCTGCGGAACAATACCATCCTTTACAAGGTTAGCAGTATCAACCGTTATCTTCACTTTCTTTGTAGGGAAAATGCTGATTGATCGGTCACCACTCTGGTATTTTGTGCCGGGATCATCGCTGGCTATATAATCGATCATATCCTGCAACTCTATGCGGTCATTGTAAGAACCGGTATAAGCCACAACCTCGTTAACGCCTTTGTCATACTGATCGTAACGCAATGTCATAGGTAACAGGTCAGAATCGTAGATCTTGCGTTTGAGCTGGTGCACATACCAGTCGCCCGATGCCAGCATGAAGTTTACAACTCTCACGTCCTTGCGTATTCCTTCCACTTCCTGTGCATACCATAACGGGAAAGTATCATTATCGCCATTGGTGATAAGGATCGCGTTAGGCGCGCACGAATTGAGATAATCGGCAGCAAAATCGCGGCACGCATATTTGCCTGAACGGTCATGGTCGTTCCATCCATCCTTTGCCATAAGGCCGGGGACGAGCAGCAGGCAGACAAGCGTTACGACAATTGCAATAGCTTTCTCATTGATTTTTTTCAACGCATCCCACAATGCCATCACCCCCAGGCCTATCCAGATTGCGTATGCATAGAAAGATCCGGCAAAAGCATAGTCACGTTCACGGGGCTGCTGAGGCGTAATATTCAGGTAAACCAGGATGGCAATACCGGTCATAAAGAAGAGCAACAGCACCAGCAATGCGCCGTTGAAATGCTTTTTAAAGTGAAAATACATGCCCAACAGGCCAAGAATCAACGGCAGCATGTAAAACTTATTCCTTGCCCAGTTGTCCATGCTGGGTGGCAGGTTCGACTGGTCGCCAAGCCTGGGGTTATCAATAAAAGGAATGCCGCTAATCCAGTTTCCGTAACGGATACCGCCATGACCTTCGATGTCATTTTGCCTTCCGGAGAAATTCCACATGAAATAGCGCATATACATATGCCCGATCTGGT
>DAONEL010000023.1:20451-27545 GCA_035403045.1 Bacteroidales bacterium | reverse complement strand
CAGCGACCCTCTGATTAACAGTCAGATGCTCTAACCAACTGAGCTAAGGAGGAATGTATGTATTAAAAGAACTTTCTATCTTACCAGCTACCCTCCCGACTTTCAGTCGGGATGCTCTAACCTCCCGATAGCTATCGGGATCGGGATGAGCTAAGGAGGAATTTCCCTTAAACGGGGCTGCAAAATTAAAACTTCATTCCAAATAAACAATATCTTTGCAAAAATATTTTTTAACCTACTTCAACCCCTAATTATCTCTTTTTATGAGCGTTGTAATTGTCGGAACCGTTGCTTTTGATAAAATTGAAACCCCGTTTGGCAAAACCGATAAAATACTGGGAGGCGCTGCTACCTATATTTCACTGGCTGCATCACAGTTTGCTGATGATGTTAAACTCGTGTCCGTTGTAGGCGGCGATTTCCCGCAGGAAAACATCGAACTTTTTCACCAGAACTCCATTGATACCGAAGGTTTACAAATACGGCCCGAAGGCAAATCCTTTTTCTGGTGGGGCAGGTATCATATTGATATGAATTCACGCGATACTTTGTCCACCGAACTCAATGTGCTCGCCGATTTCGACCCTGTTCTTCCCCCCTCATACCAGTCACCGGATTTCCTCATGCTCGGAAATCTGACTCCTTCAATCCAGATGCGCGTTCTCGATCAACTCGTCAGGCGCCCGAAACTCATCGTGATGGATACCATGAATTTCTGGATGGATACCGCCTGGGATGACCTGATGAAAGTGATCGCCAGGGTTGATGTTCTGACAATCAACGACGCCGAAGCCCGCCAGCTTACCGGCGAATATGCTCTTGTTAAGGCCGCCCAGAAGATACTGAACATGGGACCGAAATTCCTGGTGATTAAAAAAGGCGAACACGGTGCACTGCTTTTCAACAAAACCCAGGTGTTTTTTGCCCCTGCCCTGCCTCTCGAAGATGTTTTTGACCCCACAGGTGCCGGTGATACTTTTGCCGGAGGCTTTATTGGCCATCTCGCTCATACTCACGATATTTCTTTCGACAACATGAAGAATGCCATTATCTACGGCTCTGCAATGGCTTCATTCGCGGTGGAAAAATTCGGCACCGAAGGACTGATGAACCTGAACAGCAAAATGATCAATGACCGTCTGCAGCATTTTGTCGACCTGGTTCAATTCGACATTTCACTGGTTAATAACTGATTCGCGGTTATTCCGCATCTCACTTCAGGCCTCCCATTCAGGAGGCCTTTTTTATTGTAAAATAAACAAATTGCGCCATTTTGTCTTGATATTTCAATATAGAATGCCATTTTGTCTTTTAATTGCACCGGTTACATTGCTTTTTTCAAATGGTACAGTTGTTGACCAATAGTAGAAACACACACAAAATAACCTTTAAAAAACTATACCCATGAACACAGTAAAATGCGGATACCGCCCCATGTTCCCCTACCTTTTTGATGAAGTGATGGAACGCGCTGCAAACCCCAATGCCGAAATTGTTTACAAACCCGCAGCCAACGTGCGCGAGGATGAGAACATGTTTGCCATCGAATTATCGCTTCCGGGGTTCGAAAAAGATGAAATCAGGATGAAACTTGAAAAAGACCTGCTCACCATTTCGGCCGGACGCGAAAAAAAGGAATCAGAAGTGAAATACACACGCAATGAATTCGGCTTCAATGCCAAATATTCCCGCTCATTCATCCTTCCTGATGCCGTTGATGCCGATGCCATCTCAGCAGAATACCGCAATGGAATCCTCACCGTATCATTGCCCAAAAAAGCTGAACAACAGCCTCAAAGCAAAGAAATTTCAATTGCTTAATCAGTATCATTCTCCCTTAAAAGCGGCCGTCAGCCGCTTTTTTTATTCTCCCGGGATCACAATGAACTGATTATCAAAACAGGTGCCTGAACGGAAGCAACAGCCAGCCCAGCACTTTCTCAATTCTTGGCCTCCGCACCCACGTTTTGTGATCAAACAATACACTATACTGTAAAGTATTTTCAAGGTGTTGCTTCACTTCCCTCACCACATCAGCATTTTTTCCGAACAGCATGACTTCGTGCATATACCTGAAACTCCGGTAATCAACATTCGGTGAGCCCAGTCCAAATATCTCATTATCAATGAGTATTACCTTTGCATGAAGATTTCCCGGCGTGTAAAACATCATCCGTACATCATTATTGTAATAAAACCCCATATACTTGTTACGCAACAGGTCAACAGCGCGTACATCGCTGTGAAGTGGCAGGATAACCGTTACTTTTACACCCCTTAAAGATGCCTGTGCCAATACTTTACGCAGCTTGAACCCCGGCAGAAAATATGGCGTTTCGATGGTGACTTCATAATTTGCCCTGGAAATGAGCTTCTCCAGCTTATTCTTGATCTGTTGCCGATAAATCGATGGGATGTCCTGCACAAGCTCAAACTCCTTGCAGAAGACCGTTTTTTTGTATGAGAACTTGTTGTAAATGTACTTGTTGTAAATCCTGAAACTTTCAAGAAACGATTTCTTAAATATTTCGGAAATACTGCCGGTCATCCTGAGCACCGACTCGCGCCAGTCCAGCGAATACCCTGTAATATTTGCCGATCCGAAATAGGTGATGTTATCATCAATGATGAGCATTTTTCGGTGATTGCGCCGGTGATTCTTGGTAAAGAAGTCGAAGGTGAGCTTTATCTTTCTGAAAAGCCGGAGCTCTCCTCCCTGTTTCACAAATTCTTCAAAGAAAGTATCGTTGAAAAGGGCACCCCACGAATCGATGAGCAATTTAACTTTAAGCCCTTCGGCTGCCTTTTGGGTGAGTGCATCCCTGAATCGTATTCCTATCTCGTCACCGCTGAATTTATATACCTCCAGGTAAATATACTTCCTGGCCCTGGCAATGTCATCAAGCATCGCTTCAAGGTAGGTAACCGGCTCGTCGAAAAGCTTAAAGGAAGAATTATTGCCTGGTTCTTTCAAGGTTGGTATTTTCATCAAACATCTAAAATTACAAAATGAATCATTTGATGTACCCTTCGATGAAAAAATGAATCCCGGCAACTTTCTTTAATCATCTGAGCCTTAGTTTTCTTCGTGAAACAGGGCAAATACCGGTACAAGACTCAAATAAAAACCTTACTTTTGTTTCACAAACCAATATGCTCCTTTCATGGACGAAGGCCCTGATTTGTACCTGTTTACTAACTAACTCCCCCGACGGGTTCCAGGGCATTGCCTGGCATCCTGCCGGACAAAACTAACGGAGGATGCAAGCATGACAGCTTTAACTACCTTTTATTTAAGCCAGCTTCTGGGTTTAAAAGCCTTTACTGAGAAGGGTGAATATCTTGGCGTAATCCGCGACCTGCTTATTCTCAACGAACCTGAAAATCCTTTTCTCAAAGAGCCTTTCAGGCCCCGCATCATGGCTGTTGAAACCGGCAGTAAAGCAGAGCCGATTTTCTACGATTTTCGCTTCTTTGAAGTTCTCCGCGATAAAAACGAATACCGTGTTATCTGCCGCAAACTGCAGCGCCTCGACGAGGATTCTGTTGAAAGTTACCTGCCGCTTCGCGAAAGCATCATCGATCAGCAGATTGTTGACCTTAACGGACGGAAACTGGTCAGGGTAAACGACATCAGGCTGGTTTCGCTCAAAGGCGGAACTTTTGTGGTTGCCGTTGATGTAGGAATAGAAGGTAAATTGCGCCGCCTCAGGGTTTCCAAGATTGCCAAAACATTCTACTCGCTCTTTGGCAGACAGCTGCCTTCGAAATTTATCCTCTGGGATGATGTGGATACCCTCGATGCCTCAAATTTCAATTTACGCCTCGACAAGCCACTCACCAAGCTCCAGACGCTTCACCCTTCGGACCTCGCTGATATTATCGAAGAACTCGGGCGCAACAGCCGCAAAAACCTGTTCAGCAACCTCGATGAGGAACATGCCGCCGATGTGCTCGAAGAAATGGAGCCCAAAACACAGGTTGACCTGATAGAAAGCCTGCCGGTTGAAAAAGCTGCCGATGTGCTGGAGAAAATGCCCGCCGACGAAGCTGCCGATATCCTCGACCTGCTCAACGATGACAAGGCAGAGATGCTGCTTCGCGAAATGGACGCCGAATCGTCGGAAGAAGTACGCGAACTGCTTGAATACAGCGACCGCCTGGTGGGCAGTATCATGAATACCGACTTTATGTCGTTCCATGAAAATGAAACAGTTGAACAGGCGCTACAGGTAATCAGGGAGACCAAACCCGAAGCACAAACGCTTTATTCCCTTTTTATAGTGAGTTATAACGGAAAACTGATAGCCACTATGTCATTGCGCGACCTTATCATCTCCGATCAGAAGGTGATGCTGGGCGACATCATGAAGAAAAACCCGGTTTCGGTGAAGGATACTGATAAACTGAGTTCCCTGGCCGAGATCGTCTCGAAATATAACCTGCTGGCCCTGCCGGTCATCAATGATAATGAAATGCTCGAAGGCATGGTGGTGGTTGACGATATCCTCTTTGACCTGCTTAATGAAAAGAAGACGCTTTAATTGGTTAATAGTGAATACGTTATCAGTTAATGGAACTACTGATTACTGTAGTGAAGGTTGATAGTTGATTATTAAAATTGTTTTATCAGCCAGCGGCAAAAGGAGTAAGTTTGATTATGAAACCCCAGGTTTAAGAGATAAGTAAAGAAATTTCAGAAACATCAAGTTTACTGTTGATTATGACAGTTCCTCAATGGCTCACCCGGACTGAATTGCTGATTGGATCTGACGCAGTTGAAAAGTTGCGCCATAAACATGTATTGGTATGCGGGCTTGGCGGCGTGGGCGCCATGGCTGCCGAACAGGTGTGCCGGGCCGGCATCGGCCATTTGACCATTGTGGATGGTGATACGGTTCATCCCAGCAACCGCAACCGGCAGTTACCGGCATTGCTGAGTACCGAAGGGGTGCCTAAAACAGAGGTGATGCGACAGCGCCTGCTCGATATCAACCCTCACCTGCAACTCACCATCATCAACGAGTATATCCGCGACCAGCGATTGGTTGACCTGCTGGAACAAGGCTACGATTATGTGATAGATGCTATTGACACCCTTTCACCAAAGGTATATTTGCTGTTTCACGCGCACAGGCTGGGATTACCGGTTGTGAGCTCCATGGGTGCCGGGGGTAAGTTTGATCCAGGGCTGGTGCAGGTTGCCGACCTCGACGATTCCCACACCTGCAAGCTGGCATATTACATGCGGAAGCGTTTGCACAAGCTTGGCGTCTGGAAAGGAATTAAGGTGGTTTTTTCGTCAGAGGTGGTTTCACGAGAAGCCGTGGCTTTATCAGAAGGTGAAATCAATAAAAAATCGACTGTGGGTACCATTTCTTACATGCCGACTGTTTTCGGATGTTTCTGCGCCTCGGTGGTTATTCGGGATCTTCTGGAAGGAAAGGAATGAATAGTGAATAGTGAATAATGAAGATTTGAAAATCGAAAATCGAAACCCATTCCAGTTTCCAGCCTCCAGTTTCCAGTGGCCTGACTCCTGAATTCTGACTCCTGAATTCTGACTCCTGAATTCTGACTCCTGAATTCTGACTCCTGAATTCTGAGTTCAATTTGCAATACATTTTGTGAACTTTTGGCTCTTTCGGAAAATCATCAAAGTTAACTCTCATACCAGGGTATCAATCAGTGACTTTATTCCTCCTTTATCATCCAACAAGACATTAAACATCATGTAACCAACCATTGCCCAGAAAATACTTTTTGTCGCTTAACTGGAAGAAAAAAATAGTAATACTGGTGCGCTTGTGGAAACAGTATAAACCAGCCATTCTGCGATGGGTCACATAAAGGAACAGGATTTACCCCGGTAAATATAACCGCAAACAACGGCGGCAAAGCTTACCTGTGCGGATGCAAGCGCTCCAAACACAAACCATATTGCGACAGCACACACCATACGCTCAAAAGACTAACTGCAAGTAATACTCTTCACCGCTACCACCCAAATCATTAGCTTTGCAGGGCGAAATTTATCCTGCTCCCATGAATATTTCAGTAGAAATCAGCTATTATCCCCTTCACGGCGATGATTTTATAGAACCCATCAAAACCTTTATCGACCGGCTAAACATGCATCCCGGAATTATCGTCCAGACCAATGGTATGAGCACTCAGATCTTTGGTGAATATGACCTGGTGATGAGAATCCTGACTGATGAAATCAAGGTTTCATTTGAAAATCCTTACTCGGTATTTGTGATGAAAGTGGTGAACGCCGATCTGAGGGTACACGCAGGCAAATAAAAAACCGGGAGGTGAAATTCACATCCCGGCTGGTTAGGAGGCATCTGGTTGTATGCCTGTGGAAGCTGATGATCTTAGTTTGCTTTGTCCTTGATAATGAATTTTGCAAGACCTGAAAGTTCGCCATAGTTTGTGATGGCATTGTTAAATTCTACAGTATCATTCACTGCATAGTCCTGTATGCTTGAGAATGTCAGCGATTGTTTTTGTCCTTCAGCGGCCGGTTTATTGTCCTTGTCAACCATTAATCCATAAACGTATTTTGCAATTACCTGTCCTCCAGCTGTTTTCTCTGCGGGTATAAACATCTGAACTTTTGCTGCAACTTTGGCCATATCCCATTGCATTTCGGTAATTTGAACTGAAAGCACTTTAAAGTTTTTCCCATCAGTCGAGTCAACAAATTCAACAGGGATTGGGAAGGTCATTGAAGCAACCGCATCGGAGAAATCCTTTTTGGCTGATTCTTCCAGTTTGGTCATTTCATCTTTTAGTTTCAACAGATCTTCCGGCGATTTGACTTCGGTCTTAGCCTTCTCCTTTAAGGCCTCATAATCAGTTTCAAACTTTGCCCTGACAGAAGCGGCTTTGCCGAAAAGCCCGTTAGATGAAGCCGTTGTAGTAGTCTCAGTTTTGTTGCTGTTGCACCCGAACAACATAAGTGCGACCAGCGAAGCAGCAATGAGTTTGGTTTTCATACCTTAGAATTTAATGATTGATAAATTTTGTTTTAGCTAATAATAGCACCCAAATATACGAATATTTTGTTTTTTTATCTCAATTTTTTT
>DAONEL010000023.1:0-20351 GCA_035403045.1 Bacteroidales bacterium | reverse complement strand
GCTAATAATAGCACCCAAATATACGAATATTTTGTTTTTTTATCTCAATTTTTTTATATGTCATTTATGCAATATATTTTTTAATTATTATCCGTTGAAAACGACCCTTCATGCAAAGCATTTCGAAAACATTCGCTTTACTTGCCAATGAGGGAAGTGAGCCTTTTAATATCCTCAATACCGTATGAGTATTCAAACCGCGGCAGATCGCAGCCACTGCCCCGATCAGTGTACTGCATGCATCCATCAAGTCGATTTTTCAAATAAACCTTATTCTGAACGGCATGAAGCGTAATAATTTGAATAGCTGACTTTGGCAGGCTCTTGTTCCAGTATGCGGGATTAACCTGTACAATCCGTGGGAAAAGGCTATCCTGTCCCTGGTAACCATGCTGATAAGTAACCCGTGCTAATCCCCCTCCGAAATAAGCCGGCTTGTCGCGGTATTCAGCCGGAATTTCATTCCATTCGTTATCCAGAAATTGCTGGTTTAGATTCCGGGTGAATTCATCCGTTTCTTTTGCTGAAAACGCCCGGGCGCATTCAAAGGCTTCGTTCACGGTAACAGGACTCCAATAATCAGGTCTTGAAGGGTCGTAGATCACGAAAAACTCTCCGTCGTAAACATCCACACCGGGAGCAATCGTCTTTTTATTGAGCGGGGCTGTAAAATATCCCTTCCCAGAATCGAAACCTGAAGATGCTAAAGGTAGCCCGTCAGCTTTATTGACCAACAACCCCCAGTTGGGTGGCTCAATGGTATTGTACACCACCTTTTTTTCCTTGTTATAGAAATAGGAACAAAATTCGACAGTTACAGAGGATGGCACGCCATATTCGCATTTGGCCGATTCTGCCCTGTGAAACCACGTGCGGCAGGCAAAGCCTTTGATGTCGGACAGCACTTCATTTTGCCTCAGTACAGTCACAAGGTCATTCAGCCGCTCTGCGTGTGCCGTAAGCTCTGCTTTAGCAAATTTTCCCTGGGAGGATACAAATTCTGTCCGGCCCAGTATTTCGAAAGTGCCGGGCCGTTCCATAAGTTCTTTGGCAAACTGGGCGCCGGCAAGGCATGGAAGCAACAGGATTGCCGGAAGGAGAAGAAGGTGTTTTTTCATTGTAAAAAGTGCTCAATGGGCTATTGATGATGTTAACAAATTGATATCCAGCTCATTCATGAGTTTGTAAACATAGTAATATCCGTCAGCATTCTTCAGGCATTTTTCCATTTTGCTTTCCGCATATTCAGGGTTGAAAACTTCCAGCACCATAAGCTGTATGGTTGACTTGGGGAGATTTCGGTTCCAATACGCCGGATTGGGGCGGACTACAGGTGTTTCATTCTTTGTGGATCCTATTCGTGATATCGACTCAGATTCTCCAATGTAGGCAAAACCATCTTTCTCGGCTTCCGAAAAAACTGCAAACTCCTGGTTCAGAACGGGAATCATCACATCCACCGCTGCTTTGTCGGGCATACATTTCCAGTAGTTAAGCAGCAGCCGGAAGGCTTCGCGCACGGTAACCTGCTCCCAGTAAGGCGGGCGTTCGGGATTGTATATCACTACATAGTCGCCATAACGGTCGATTCCTGGCTGTATCACTTCCTTCACACCGGGCAGGTAAAACAACTCGTTGAGGGCAATGGTTGTTTCACTCTGGGCTTTTTCACTGAAAGCCGGGTTGGTCGGGTCGGATGTATTGCTGAAATCAGATTCGTTGAAACCGTTATCACGGAATTTATCAAGCTGATTGATTTCCACAATCCACTGCGGGGGTTCGTTCACCCATTGGACTTCCTGTCCCTTGCGCAGCGACCAGGATTTGAACCAGAGCTTTACATCTGCCGGTACAGCATATCCATATTTTGAGCTGCAACGGCCACCGTAAAGCCGGCAAACTCCGTCAAAACCTTTATTTTCAGCCATTACCGGTGTGCGGCGGAACACATGGACCAGGTTTTCCAGTTTACCAAGCATGGCATCTGATTCGGCATTGGTGCAGGCGCACTGCTTTCCATAAATATCCGGCCCCTGCCCGTTGAGCGGCTCTTTCCGGAATTTGAAGGTGCCGGGTTTTTCAGTGAGGAGTATCGTTTCCTGTGCTGTTACCTGAATCATCCAAAGCATATCGATAATCAGCAGGGTAAAAATTGAAAAGTTGAACTTTTTCATAATTCGTGACTGTTTCCTGGAAGAAAATCCGTTTATGATCACTTATCGAATCCCAAAGGATTGTAAGTCAATTCTGTTGTCCGGTCAACATCAATGCCCGTTGCTGCAGTGACTTTGGATTCGAATGCCTGGCCAACCTCCATTTTCCCTACTCCGGCTGTAATTGTTGCTTCCGATTTAAAACCAATGTCGCCTGCCTGACTTTTGGTGTTGTAAGTAATTTCAAAGCCGGTCTTACCTTCCGCCTTAACGTTAACAGCGCCTTCGACGCCCAGATCCGCTTTTATGCCGGCTCCGAAGAAACCGGTGATTTCTTTTCTCTTATAATTCCATTTTGCACCGGCAAGAAGGCCTTCGCCGCATTCGCCTTCAATGCTTTTACAGTCAAGCCCGAAGCTGCAAACTATTAATCCTACTTTTAGTTTCTTGCCCTCAAAAGGACAATCCGGGGCTTTTTTATCGGGAACATTAACCTCGTTATCCTTTGTCTCTGCTTCGGGGGGAGGCGGGGGCATACTCGGGCAGTCGCCGCTTATGGAAGCGAAAGCTGTCATATTCAGCGTGGCAAATATCAATTGCCGTGCCTGATATTCAAAATATAAATTGTAGTAATTGAAATAGACGAAAGCTTTCCGGGTATTGTTTAATTTCTCAAACTCATTCAAATCGTAGGTCCTGTTCAGATACTGCTCGCAGTAAACCCAGTATGTTATGAGCAGATCATTATAACGGTTTTGGCGTAATGCCGCATTGTCACGCCACTCTTTGTAATTATCATCCACCAGGTTGGTTATCTCTTTGCACCTCTCAATCATGAAAGCCTGGATCTTTTCAACATCTCCGCCCAGCGTTTTCATTTTGGCATCATTGGCATATTCAATCTGTTTGAGCGATTTGCTGAACTTAGCATTTGAAAGGCTGTCACTTTGGATATACCGCCTGTTTTCTTTATTTATCTGATCTTCAAAATAAGCCTTGAGCAGTTCCATCCCGAAAGCGGTATTATCAAACCTTATCAGTCCCGGGGTGGTTTCTTTCTTTGTGAAAGACCTGGCCCATGCTGCCTGCTGTTCGGGTGTCATATCCGCCAAAGCGGCGAAGTCACCGATCGACTTTTCCTGGGATTCATCCCGGCCATCCTGAAGAACTTTTATCAGGTTCTTTATCGAATTATCATTGATCAGTGCAGACACATCCGGCCATTCAGGGAATGGAGGGAGATGCAGATTTTCGACGGGAACATTCCAATTCGGAGTACCGGAACCATCACCTGCAGCCTGATCATTACCGGGTTTGTTTCCGCACGGCTCACCTGGGGGTTGATAGGACTTCTGGTACTTTAAATTGTCATGCACTTTTTTCATCGACTGGCAATAGATTCCTTTCGCACCTTTGTATAATTCTTCCAGGGCATTTTTAATTTCCTTCCTTTTCAGATAAACATTCACCAGTCCCTGGCGCGCAAGTGCAAAGTCGGGATTGACTTTCAATGCTCTTTTGTAGAATACCTCAGCTGAACGGTCATCATACAGTTCAAAAAGCGTATTTCCCAGATTGGTGAGGATAACCGGCGCCGAGGGGTAGAGCGATTTGGCATAGAGCAATACCGGGAGAGAGGTCTTTACGGAATCCATCATTCTCAGGATAGCTCCGAAATTGTTCACAATGAGGGTGTCCTTGGGAAACAGGATGACCGCTTTTGCCGAAAAGGCAAGTGAGATATTAAATGCCTGTCCCGTACCGGTGAGACAGACTGCCGTGGAACTCAACCCTTGTGCAATTTTATACCGATCGGCGCCGTCGGCTTCAAGTTTATGAAAGCTTTCATCAACAAATTTTTTTTCGCTTCCGGCATAAACCATTTTGTAATGGCGGTCGTAAAAGCGGGTGGCTATTTTAACCATCTGGGCCTCGGTAATTACTTTTGTCGTATCGATCCTGACATATTTGTACATAGTGGCGTTCTGGCTCATTGCCTGAGTGAAAACCAAAAGCAGAATAACAAGGCCGATTCCTCTATTAAGTGCAGATTTCATAAGTGCTGTTTTTATAACTATTTTATTCCGATCCCGGCATTTGCGGGAAACCCGGGTTGGTAAAGCCTGCATTTGTCTGGATTGAAGGACCTCCTTCCATGGCTATCCGGCCAGTGATTTCGCCTTCCACCAGCCCACCCAATCCTGCTTTTACTGTACTTGTAAGTTCTACATTTTTAATGACATCAGCCTGCCCTACAGTGACTTCTACCATTACTGTCGCCTCACCTGTAAGGTTGCCATTGCCATATTCTGCTTTAGCACCGACCCCCACCCCAACTTTGGTTTCATGCTTTGTGAAATCGCGGCTTACCGACCAAAGCACTCCTTCGCCTCCTGAAAGCTTGACATGCTCGCAATCCAGCTCAAACGAAATGGCTCCAAATCCCTGGTTAATGCCTTTACCCAACGGGCAGTCCTTCTCTTTCTTCTTCGGCAATTTTGAATCGTCGGGCGGAGTCTGTGGCGGCTCTGGTGGTTTGGGTTCCACGCATTTAAGTTCGTTGTATTTTTCAGCCAGCTCGGGCAATCCTGAACCTATTCCCACAACAGCCTTTTCATGCGTAAGCACAAGCAACTGGCGGTGAAGGTTCTGCAACTCATTGTAACTGGGTGCATAAATCCTCTCAAGAATCGGGTTGGTGAAAGCGTACAAATCCAAGACGGCTTCCTTGAAAGCGTCATACTCTTCCCTGTATGTCTTGCAGGTTGCCGAGTAGCTGTTGTCCATTTCTCCTTTATTAAGCAGGCACATCTGGTATGCTTCCTGCTCGGCTTCGTACTTATTCTGGTCAATTTTGGCCTGCACCCTGGCTTTGCAGATATCGTCGTCGCCACAGGCAGCCATTTCTTCCAATAATTTTATCAGTTCTTGCTGCAAGCGCAACGATTTATCCATGTGCTGCTGCAGAGCCGGCAAATCTTTTTCGATGAACTGCGAATTCTGTTCCAGACGCTTTGCCCCTTTCGTAACCGACTGCCCGTAAATACTGTTTTTGCCAAACAGTACATCTGTAATATCTTCGATCTGCATTAACTCTTTGGCATAATCGCGCCGGAAAACGATGGCATTGTCCGGGTCCTTGGCGGCGCGTTCAGCCTGCTTGAGTACGACCGACAATGTTGACTGGTACTCTTCAATCAGTTGCTGTGTGCGCGCGTCGAGGCGGGTAACATAATCGGCCACCAGTTCTTTTTGTGCTGCTGTTTTTTCTTTTTGGTCAAACACAGGCATTTCGGGCACTTCCACCTCGCCGGCATCTCCTTTTTCCTGGGTAAGCGGCTTATCCTGGCCGGCATCGGGTTTTGGTGGTTGCGCTGCTTTAGCCTGTTTGTACGCTGCAAATCCCACGGCAGAATAATTATCGGCCAGGGCTTTGCGAAGGTATTCTTCGGCTTTGGCCATGTTGCCCTCGCACTTCGCTATCAAACCAAGTCCCAGGTAGGGTGTGGTCATGGCAGGTGCGGCTTTCAGCGCTTTGTCGAAGTACAGTTTTGCATTCACATAATCACCAGCCTCGCGATACACCCAGCCCAGGTTGCACAACACCAGGCCAATGTTGGGTTTTATCCTGTCGGCGTACCTCAGCACCTGGAGGGCTTTGGTGAAATCGCCCATGTCTTTGAGGGCAATTCCCAGATTGTTGGCAGCCAGTATGTCGTCCGGCTTCTGTGCGGCACTCCAGGCTATTACATAGATGCAGGCTGATCCGGCACCGGCAATCATAAACGCACCGCCCATATCGGCGCCGTCTGTCGGTGTTTTTGAGGTTTCGACCAATGATTTGAGACCGGGCAAATCACCTGATTTGGGTCCGTATGCAGCCAGCAGCCCTTTGGCCAGGGCAACGTAACTTTCGCGGGTGAGCTCAGTTACTTTAATCGGAGTTGTTCTGAGGGCCGGGCAATCGGATTTCTTAGCGCCGCTTTGAGAGGGAACGCTGCCTGGATTTTTTAGGTTTGCGGCTTTTGATTTCATATCATCAAGCCACTTTTCGAAGGTTACTTCTTCCTGTTCGGTAAGCTCTTCACCGGCTTTTTGCTTGGCCATAATTCGTTTGATCTCGTCGGGTTGGGCAAAGGTTCCGGCACTAAAACAGAGAAAAAGTAAAAGCAATAACAGTTTTTTCATAAGATCAGGACTATTTCACATCTATTAGTGCCTTCAAGGCTTTGGCATCAAGTTGTTTAACGAACTCGCAATGCCTTTGATATTCAATATGATTATAATCGCACTCCTTTGAAAATGCCTCTGTTAAAGTATGTATAGCGATTATCTGAATGGCGGTTCGCGGCAATGATTTATCGAAGTAATCCGGGTTAAACCGCTTTAACTGGCTATTATTGGGTGTGGCCGTAACATGTGAGATGTTCCCGCTTTCGTAATATGCAGGGCCATTAAGCTCTTCGGGTGTTAAGGATGCTTTTTCCTTTTTAATATCTTCAACCACGAAAGAGTATGAATCGTCTTGTTCCATAACTAATCTATAATAGGCTAATATCTCGTCAAAAAGGGCTCCGGCTTTAACCGGAATCCAGTAAGGACGATCAGGATTTGAAACAATGATGATGCCTGAACTGTACGCGACAACGCCCTTATCCAGCTCTTTTTCCACGAGAGGTTCTATAAAGATTTTACTTAGTTTCTGCGCTGCAATTTCGAGTTGTTCACTTGCCGGATTAACCTCAGAGGCGGAATAATTCAGATGATTTTCAGCGGTGGCTTCCGGCTGGTTAAGGTGTATGTCGCAACTCGTAACTTCAGTACAGTGCTTTTTAACATTTCCTGCTTCGTCCCTGAAATATGGACAAAACTGTATGGCAATTCTTGATTCAATAATTGCATTTGCTAACGAAATTGTTTTATATCCCAATTTATCATGAGGCCAGACCAAAACATTTAACGAAGGCTCAAACCCGACCGGATTTTTTAGAACCGGGTTCTGGTGGAAGGTTTCAGCAATGGCATCTATTTTCGATTGATAAGTTGCTAATTCTGCTGGCGTTAGCTTATATTTTTCAATTTCACCATGAATAGTATGATGAAACGACCATTTGCCGGGCTGCTCGGGAAGCCAGTGTGTTTCGTTTTGCGCGCAGAGGTATTGGGAAGTAATGATAACAAGAAATATGGTGACTAATTGTCGTTTCATTATTTGGATAATTAAAAAGTGACTCATTCTTTTTCTTTTGATATGGCAGTGCCTTGCCTCGTATGACGGGTTCAGATGCTGCAGGCCGTGATTGGTTTTGATCAACGGACTCAATACCCGATAAACTGTGAGCCAATATCAGCATTCAGGTTGTACTTGAATATGCCGCCAACCATATTGGCGTAACTTCCTGCCTTCCCCATGGCCAGTTTTCCGGGTTTATAATTCGGGTCCTTCAAAATGCCCTGGCTTTCAGCCAGTTTTATCTGCAGATCTTCCAGCCGGTAGTAATCCTGGAAATGTTCGGCCACATATCCTTTGTAACCTTCGATAATCCTGAGGTACCTGGGTGTGAATTTCTCACAATATGTCTGTCTAAGGTTTATTATCTCGTCGATGATCTGGTCGGTATTGCCATTTCCTTCGGCAAGGTCTTTATAGAGTGTGTCGATTTGAGGGTTTATTTCCGACAGCGCCGAGTCGGCATCAAACTCAAGTTCAGTGAGCATATCGATGTATTTATTTTCGCCGGCGGTAAGTTTGTCCTGCAGGTATTCTATTTCATCCTGCAGCTTGAGCCGGTCTTTAATCTCGAGCTGCTTTGCTGTGTATTTATCGGGTTCAACCTGGGCATCGGCCATTGATATGGTGCTTTGCGCTTTGACCCAGCGCCGTTGGTAACCAGTATCGGCTTCAGCAAGTTTCTTTATCTCATCCAGATCCATGTTATTCTTTTGCATCATCATCTGGTTTGCCAGCGCCATTTGTTCTTCCTCGCTCATCTGGTCGGCGTTTTTCATTTTTTCAGCCTCCTGGCGCGTATAACCGGCTTTCACCAAGGCATTGATGGTTTGTTCGTCCTGGTGTTCTTCCTGGAATTTTTCGGATGCTTCTCTTTCTCTTTCAGTGTCTTCGGTAAATGGGCTGAGTTTTGTTCGCAAGTCTTCCAGAAATTGGTTTTTTTGTTCCATATCAAATGCGCAGGGATTTCCCGGGGGACTCGGGATGGTGTTGAGGTAGTCCATGGGGGTTCCCTGGCCGGAAGCAGCAGCCCAAAATGCCAGAGATACAATTAACAGAAAGGTCTTTTTCATAAGTATGGCATTAAATATATTCATGTTACAATCTTATTCCCTCAACAATTCAAAACTGATTTCATAAGTGATCTTTTCGCCGCTGATGGGATTTGTTTCAACAACCGGATCTGGATGCTGCTTAAGAAAATCGTCTCTTGCAGTGCCCGGGTATGGCCCGAAAATGTAAGTAAGAGGGATGTCCACCTTGTTTTTAATGGTTTGAGGAGGTTTGTTATCAGTATCGCACCAGCTTTCGGCGTATTTGTAACGGGTTTCTGTAATATCCGATTGTTTGGAGGTCGCAGTAATCTTTATGATATAAGTTCCATCATCGTTGAAGGTGATCTCCACCCGGGCATCGTCCACTTGTTTGCCATACAACCAGCTTTCCTGCGAAACCTCATCAATCTTACCTGATTTTGATATTGTTTCGCGGTATAATCTTCGCGTTTTCCCCTGAGGACAGGAATAGCAGCCATCTTCAATCTCTTTTTCTGTTTCTTCTGAAATGGAATAATCAATAAAAGATCGAGCCCAAACTTTGTACTCTTTTTCAAATGTCCAGAAATGCTCAGAATGCTTGTTTTCCTTATAATGCAATTTGTAAGTCCTGTCCTGTTCGTTACAATAAACCGGGTATTCTTTATTTTCATCCACATTCAATTCAGTGGTGACATCCACTTTGATTCTTCCTTTGTAGGGGCATATTTCATATTTAAGCAGATCATCAAAAAACTTCTCAGCCAGTTTGTCTATTACATCAAAAGCATCTTCATTCAAGGGGGCTAGTTCCAGAACATTAACCAGCATTTTCGGATTCTTTGTGTCAAAGCAAACCGCATTCATCGATACCGACTGCCCTAATTGAATCATCTTTAGAGAAACAAGGTATTGTGCACCAACAGCACCCGCAAGATCTGGCATATGATCTTCATCACTTGCTCCCATTAGTTGCTTTTCCCTTTCTGCATCAAGCACAGTTACAATATTCCTGTAACTTGTTTTTGTAGCACAGGGAAAATACTGATCAATTCCTGTGAAGAATTTGTGTTCAAAATGATCGTAAAATAAATCGAGTTTCCCGCGTTCTGCTTCATTTTCAAGCTTTACCTTATAAGTGAGAAAGAACTTTGTTTTCTCTGCCTTTATCAATGGTGATATGAAAAGCATCACCAGCAACAGGATACTTAAATGTTTCATTGGGCCAGGATTTTACAATTGGGCAACAGTGCTTTTATTTGCTCGATTTCGCTTTCGCTGATATTGGTTTTGGCAACTCCCAGCGTTTCGAGTTTGCTCATGGATCTGACCATCGGAATCAAAGTTGATACAGGATTCATATCAACATAAAGCGTTTGAAGTGAAACCAGATGATCTACCGATGCAGGCAATTGACTGATATTATTATTGAATAGTGATAACATTTGCAGGTTTGGAAACTGATCTATTGTTTCGGGTATATCCGTAATATATTGTTTGAAATTGATAATATGCAGTTGTTCAAGCGGATAGTTTTTTGCCCTTGAAAGCAAATCTTCGAGGTCAACATCCACAGGTCCTTTGCTGCAGGTTATAAGCAGAGTTTTAATGGCTTTGAAATTCTCCATCTGATCAATAATCCGCTGGATTGTTGGTACCGACATATCGATACAGAGAAATGTTTGCTCTTCGAAATACTGAGGGTTTTTTATTTTAGGGGATTCATCATTTTTGTATTCTTCTACAATTTTCTCCCGCAACGGTTTTGCCAGCAAAATATCACCGCTTTCTCCCTGGTCAACACCCGCCATCATTTGTTTCCACAAGTCCATTTTATACTGAGCTTCCTCTTCGAGTTTGGCGCTATCAACCTGCATGCCCGCTGCCTGTTGTTGCTGGGCTTTGCCGGCTATCATCAATTCTTTTGATAGCGCTTCAATCATAGCTTGCGATTTGGCGGCAGCAGCTTCATTACCCCAATCAGTATTTCGGCGTATTTCGGCCATCTCCTTGCGGATTTGCTCGGGAGTACGGGCCTTATTTTGTGAAAATGCCCCGCAACTCAACAGGAGTGCGAGGCATATCATCAGTATCTTGCTGATATTCATTATTAGTGTGGTTTCGATGTTTTTAAGTACAATTTAACCATTTTCAATAGATACTAATCCTCTGTTGTTTGCAGTACTCATTCCTCCACGGGCTCTGAAGGCTTGTCTGATATTTTGTATTGGTAAACATTGCCAACCAATTCTGCATAATGATGTACTACCTTGAGAGCCATTAATCCCGGTCTGAACTCCGGATCCTTGACACCTGTCTGCCTGTATTGTATTTCTGCCTGTAATTCTTCCAGCTTGTTGCAATCGTTGAAAATTGTTTCGATGTATGTCCTGTAATCTTTCACGATATCCAGGTACTTTGGAGTCAGCGGCAGACAGTACATATACTCGAGCGTCTGGATTTCCTCATAAAGGAACTTTGTTCTTGCAAACACTTTCTTGCTGGCTTCCTCAAGATCACAATTACAGGCAGCTTTATCGCGTGCCAATTGTGAGTTGATCGTATCAATTTCAGCGTGCATGGGGTTAGTCTGCATCCTCAAAATCAGGTACATCGAATCGGCTTCCTTTTGCAGCTTGTTCAGTTTTTGAGTGTATTTATCTTCACCGGCATACAGACGATTCTGAATATCATTCATCTCCTTTACGAGGTCATTGGTCTGCTTGTTCCTGATTTCAGCAGCCCGGGCTTTCTCCGGATTAATTTCGCGCTCGGCATTCATTTCAGTAGAATACGCCTGTGCGAAATTTTCAGCCGCTTTTGGATTCACTTTTCCATTCTGATCCTTCAATTTATTGAGTTCGCCCATTGAAATATTCATGTTCTGTTGCATCACCTCGTCGGCCAGCTTATCTTTTTGTGCCTGCGTCATGTGTTTGTTTTCCTGCTGCATCACTTTCATCTGCGCAGGTGTAAGCATTAGTCCCGGGTTTTTTACGGCCGTTTCCCTTGCTTCCTTTTCGTGCGCTTTCATGAAGTCCTTCGACTTTTTGTCACGGGCAGCAATGTCTTTCGACATCTCACTAAGCACTTTGGCTATATCGGCTTTGAAATTTTCAGGAGCAGCATCAGCGCGTTCGCAAGGGGTGCCCGGCAAGTTGGGTATTGCGGCAAGATACTCATACACTGACTTCTGAGCTGAGACGGTAAAGGATAACCCGAACACGAACGCTAAACCAAGAAAACGAATCATAATGAGACGGGGTGAATAAGTGCGGCTTTATAACTACATCTTGATAAACTCCACCCTGCGGTTGAGCGCCTTGTTGGCAGGCGTATCATTGGGTGCAACAGGTTTGGTTTCGCCTGCACCATCCGTTTCGAGCCGGTCGCCATTCACACTGAAGTTCTTAACCAATTCATTCTTCACTGAAGCAGCACGCCGTTTCGAAAGGTCGAGGTTGGCGGCATCGGCCCCGTCACTGTCGGTGTGGCCCACAATTTTCACTTTCACATCAGGAACTTCATTCAGGATATTGGCGATTTCTTTCAAAGTTCCATAGGATTCAGGCTTTACTATGTCTTTGTTCACGTCGAAATAAATGCCGTAGGACACCAGTTTGCCTTCAGTCATCAGTTTGTTGCGCATGTCGGGAGCGCCGACGGCGACACGAACATTGCTTAGCATGAGGGCGCCGTACTCAAAGCGTATCCTGTCAGGCTTCACGCAACCGGTCGGGAATGCCTTCGGCAGGTCAATTATCTTGTTCTCGTTCTGGTATACCCTGATCCTGGTTTTCTGAACCCAGATTGCAATGTGGTATTTCTGGTTTATCTTTTCTTTATATTTCTCTTCCTGGACGAATCCGCTCAGATTTGATGCGGAGCACTCCTGTCCCATAAGCCATGTGTGGTAGCTTGGCCTGCCAAAATATTCCACCTTCAACTGGAAGCCACCATTGCCCGGGGCGGTACCGCCGTCCCATGCTTTTGCATTCTTTGCCTGCATGAGCTTCATGTGCCATCCTGACATTCCCTCACCTTCAAGACCACCAATCGGAATGACATCATACTCTATTGTATAGTTTTCAGGCAGTTTGAGCAGTTCGTCGGTCCATAAACATTCATTCATGACGAATTTCAACCATTTTCCCGGAAAAAGATTTGTTGTCACTATCTCAGCTGAACCGTTTGTGTTCCATAATGCCGGGAAGTCACCTACGGCGTCCTGGCTGAAATCATCATAGAAGATCACTTTCTCGCCAGGAATGAAATCATATTTTGAGTAGGATTGCAGAGAAGGCTGATCTGATTTCTCGGACTGGCCTTTTTCGCTGCCGGTTTTATCTTCATTGCCCTTATTATCGTCTGACTGCGATTTATCATCCTTCTTATTATCCCCTTTTACTCCCTTCTCAATTTCATCAAGGCCTTTATCAATGCCTCGGTCAATTTTGTTGTTGATACGGTTGTTGACCTTCCGTTCTATTTTACCCGGAATGTTGAACTGGGCGCTTGCATTAATTGTAAATCCCAGTATAAATATCGCAATGACAAGTTTAGTTAAGGCTTTCATTTTTTTGTTTTTTAGGTTGTTTACTCCTTTAGGTTATGGAAGAACTGACAAATTTACAGGGTGAAACTTAATTTCATATCCCCGTTTCAGGGGATTTTTACAGAGGCTGGAAGCTCTATCTTTGTAACGTAAATATAGTAACGATTATCTCAAAATGAATCTTTCGGCAGTAAATAAATATCTCATTCCCTGCTTGTTCATTTTAGCCGGCTTATATTCCGAAGCCTCTCCCGATGCCGATTCGCTATTTACGGTTATCCGGAGCAAAAATGACCCTGCTGAAAAAGTGATCCTTCTCAGTGCTTATTGCGATAACTACCGGGGTGCTGATACTGCTCTTTTGAACCGCTATTGCAATGAACTTACAGACCTTGCATCAAAAATTAACCAGGCAGAAACAGCCGCCGAAGCAAACCGTGTTGCCGGGAATATCTTCGGCAAGCACGCAAATTATGATAAAGCATTTACCTTTCTAAACAAAGCCATTGACCAGGCGCGAAGGATACAATCGCCAAAAAGCCGGCTTGTCCTGGCAAGATCACTTTTAAACCTTGCAACCCTGTACCACCAAAGTGGTGATTTTGAACCGGCCCTCAACCTGTATTTTGAAGCTGAGAGTATTTTCGAAACCCAGCACGACAAACCCGGATTGATCAGGGTTTATAATGGCCTCGGCGACCTGTACGATAAGCTTATTCAACCCGAAAAAAGAAAAGCCTACAATGAAAAAGCCTATAAGCTGGCTGCCGGAACCGATGACCCGGATGCCCGATGCAAAGCTTATACCGGCATGGCCACCAACCTTGCCAACGAAGGAAAATATTCCGAAGCTATTTCGCTTTACACCAAAACACTTGAAACTGCCAGGCAGATAAACGACAGGCACATAGAACATACCCTCTATTACGACCTGGGATTTACATACAGCCAGATGGAAAACTACCCGAAAGCACTGGAAATGTATCAGAAATCGCTGGAAGTGGCAAGAGAAAACCATGATGCATCTGACGAAGGAGATGCCCTGTACAAAATAGGCCTGACGTGGTACTACAGCCAGAACCTGCCCAAATCGCGGGAGATATTGTTCCAGGCTATGGAAATTGCCGAAAGGCTGAAATCGAAAATCCTGAAGCGCAACATCCTCGACGTGTTGTATTCGGTTGAAGAAACCGCCGGCGACTATAAAAAGGCTTACGGATACCTTAACCAATATGTAGATATTATTTATGAGATCTTTTCGCAGGAGGACCAGCAACAGTCTAACTTCCTTAATGCAAAATACCAGGCCGCCAGCCGCGAGCATCAGATCAAAGAACTGGAAGCTGAAAAACAGATACAACACCTGAAAATGCGCAGGCAGCAAACCTGGATCGCAAGTCTCACGACGATTATAATCTCCATTTTGATATTAAGCTACCTGCTGATGCGCAATGTAAGGTACAAGCGAAAAATTTCGCGGCAGGAAGTCGAAATGAAAGAACAGCGCATCCAGGAACTGGAAAAAGAACGGCAGCTCATTGCCACAAAATCGGTGCTGCAGGGCGAAGAAGCCGAACGCACCAGGCTTGCCAACGATCTTCACGACGGACTCGGAGGATTACTCTCCGGTGTTAAAATAAACCTGTCAAACATGAAAGAGAATGCTGTTCTAACCAGTGAAAACCTTACGGCTTTCAATCATGCCCTGGGCTTGCTGGATACTTCCATCAGCGAATTGAGGCGCATTGCCCACAACATGATGCCCGAAACACTTATCCATTACGGACTTAAAACAGCCCTTCAGGATTTTATATCGCAAACCGGAACAACTCCCGCGATCAAATTCAGTTTCTTTGGTGAAGATTTCAGGTACTCCAATGAAGTGGAACTGACCATATACCGTATCACACAGGAACTGGTGAGCAATGCCCTGAAACATTCGAGGGCACAAAATATACTGGTGCAATTATTTGCCGAAACCGATCGCCTTTGTGTGCAGGTGACTGATGATGGTATAGGATTTGACCAGGATAACCTGAACAAACCTGAAGAAGGGAAAGGCCTGCGAAACATCCGTGACAGGGTTCATGCGCTGAACGGAAAATTTGATATCAACAGCCAGACAGGCGGCGGGACCGAGATTATCGCAGAAATTTCAATACCTTAGCTTCGACATATAGTAATATCTGATGGCGAAAATTGCCCTGATTGTTGAGGATCATCCCATTGTAAGCGATAGTATTGCCCGGCTGGTTGGCGATGCCGGCCTTAACCTTGTATGCCTTCAGGCTTCCACCGGGAGCAAAGGGTTGGCCATACTAAACGGCCAGCATATCGACATCGTTTTACTCGATATCCATCTGCCCGATATGAGTGGTATTGAATTCTGTTCTACCTCAAAACAAAGGTTCCCGAATTTAAAAATACTTGCAATTACTTCACTCACTCAGCGGCACATTGTTGAACAGATGCTTGAAGCCGGAGCCGAAGGTTTTGTGCTGAAAACTTCCGAAACAGATGATATACTGACGGCCATCAGCGAGGTTATCGAAGGCAACCATTACCTGGGCAAAGGAGTAAAAGAGCTGATGAGCGGTAAAAACCAGGCTTCTGACGATATTCCGTTTGTAACCCGCCGCGAAGCAGAAGTGTTGAAACTTATTGCCGACGGGTTCACAAACCTGGAGATCAGCGAAAAACTGTTTATCAGCCCACTCACGGTTGACAGTCACCGGAAAAACCTGCTGCTTAAGTTCAACGCTAAAAACACCGCGAGCCTTGTAAAAGAAGCAGTTAAACTCGGATTGATATAGTCCTAATCTGCTACTTTATTGATTGGAAGGTTTCAGGTATGCTCAGAATCTATATCACCCGGGTTCTCTCTGATTGATTACCAATGATCATTCACCAGCGGGTATTTAAACCGGATTCAGCATTAGAAACGAAACACACTAATGCTGTGAGTATTGGATTGCGCAAAGGCAACCGGATTAACCCCGCAGAAGCGAAGCATAGGTGGCCAAAGGCAAAACCCGCAATTTCCGTTGCGGATTCAGGGTTTAAAGTAAATCCCTGAAGTCCCGGGAATATTCCCGCATAAACTCCTCCGCCTTTTCAACCATAAGTTTTGAGCCAATAAACAGGGGTGTTCGCTGGTGAATATCATAAGGTTCAATATCCATGACGGGAGTAAATCCATTGGAAGCTTTGCCTCCCGCCTGTTCGATGATGAAGGCCATTGGAGCGCACTCGTATAACAGCCGCAGCTTCCCTGTAGGATTCTTCCGGTTTCCGGGATAAATAAAGATGCCGCCACGCATCATATTCCTGTGAACATCAGCCACCAGCGAACCGATATACCGCGTGTTGTAAGGCCTGTTTGTTGCCTTGTCGTCCTCCTGGCAATACTTGATGTACTTCTTCACCCCTTCCGGGAAATAGATGTAGTTGGCTTCGTTGATGGAGTATATGGTTCCGGTTTCCGGGATCCTCATATCAGGATGCGAAAGGAAAAATAATCCCACAGACGGATCATAGGTAAAACCGTTCACCCCGTTGCCGGTGGTATAAACCAGGATGGTAGAGCTTCCGTAAATCACATACCCTGCTGCCACCATTTTGCGCCCCTTCTGCAGCAGGTCGTCCACGGTGGCCGAAGTTCCCTCAGGGGTGATGCGCCGGTATATTGAAAAGATTGTACCAATCGGCACATTCACTTCGATATTGCTGGATCCGTCAACAGGGTCCATGGCTACGACGTATTTCCCTTTTTGTGAATAAGCATTGCCGAAAATGATGAGGTCTTCATTTTCTTCGGAGGCAATGGCAGCACATTGTCCGCCATGCTTCAGCGCGTTGATGAAATGGTTGTTGGCAAATACATCGAGTTTCTGTTGATCTTCCCCTTGGATGTTGGTCGTTCCGAACAGCCCGTTAATATCTGCCAGGCCCGCAATTCTGATTTCACGGTTTACAATTTTTGCCGCGATGGTGATATCGTTAAGCAATCTTGTAAATTCACCGGTAGCTCCGGGATACTCAATTTGCTTGTCGTTAATGAATTCTACAAGGGTTTTCATGGCGGAAACGGTTGGATGATTGGTTAATGGGAAATTGGTTAATGGTTAATGGCTAATGGCTAACGGCTAATGGCTAACGGCTAATGGTTAATGGCTAATGGCTAATGGCTAACGGCTAACGGCTAATGGCTAATGGTTAATGGCTAATGGCTAACGGCTAACGGCTAATGGCTAATGGCTATTGTTCAGATTGTTAATAATTGACGAGTAGTAATTCAGTGATTTGGGTGGCACCCGGCGCATGGCACATGGCACATGGAACCCGGCACATGGCACCTGGAACATGGCACCTGGAACCCGGCACATGGCACCCGGAACCTGGCACACTCATAACAAATATATTAAATTTGCGCCCATTAATACTTAAAACATACAATGAAAGTCTTCAAGTTTGGCGGAGCCTCGGTAAAAGATGCTGCAGCCGTTAAGAACATTGCATCTATTCTACATAATTATGCTCCAAAACAGCTTGTAATTGTTGTGTCGGCCATGGGGAAAACCACCAACGCCCTTGAAAAAGTGCTGCAAGCCTGGTTTTCGAACGACGAAGCATTGCAGCAATTTGTCAATGAAGTAATTGCATATCATCAGCAGATAATCACTGAGCTATTCCCTGACAAAAACAATCCTGTATATTTTAAGACCGATTTACTGTTTGGCGAACTTGAAGGGCATGTATGCTCGCCACCCACTCCCAACTTTGATTTTGAATATGACCAGGTTGTAAGCTTCGGTGAACTGATCAGCTCGGCCATCGTGAGCGAATACCTGGTTACTCAGGGTTTCGACTGCCAATTGTTTGATGTACGTGAACTGATACGCACCGATGATACCTGGCGCGAGGCGGAAGTTGATTGGATTACAACGGGTGAAAAGATTAAGCAGCATATGACTCTGTTCCTTGATAGTAACATCACCGGGTCGCATATAGCCGTTACCCAGGGATTTCTGGGTGCCACTTACGACGGCCATACAACAACGCTTGGCCGCGAAGGGAGTGATTATACGGCTGCCATTCTATCGCATGTACTCAATGCCACCGAAATGACGGTTTGGAAAGATGTCCCCGGCGTCCTGAATGCCGATCCCAAATACTTCGAGAACACTTCGCTCATCAGCCATATTTCCTACCGCGAAGCAATTGAGCTTACATACTACGGAGCGTCCGTTATTCATCCGAAGACTATCAAACCATTACAAAACAAAAATATCCCTTTAAGAGTCCGCTCTTTCCTGTCGCCGGCAGCTCCCGGTACCATCATTAACGCCACCACATCCGAAGATGATGCCATCCCCGGCATTATCCTCAAATCAAACCAGGTATTGCTGAGCTTTTCACCCAAAGATTTCTCATTTATTGCCGAAGACAATCTTAGTCAGATATTCTCTGCCCTTGCTGATTGCGGTATTCGTGTAAACATGATGCAGGTTTCGGCCATCAGCTTCAGCATTTGCATGGATGAAAATGACCGGAAAATGGATAAACTTACAGCCCTCCTTGGCGAAAAGTTTGCCTATCGCTACAACAACGGGCTTCAACTGATCACAATACGTCACTACGACCAGGTGACGATAAACAGGATACTGGCAGGAAGACAACTGCTGGTTGAACAGCGAAGCCGGCAAACGGCCCAGTTTGTAGTTAAAGTGCAGGTTTAGCAGGGAATATCCTCATTGAATCAAGCTGCTGCAGACACTAAATGCTGACTCCTGACTCCTGAATTCTCAATAGGATACTTAAGGCAATCATAGAATTGTAAAAACTACACTTACAATCGCAATTCATTGTAAATTATCCTTAATTTCGCCGGCGATTCTCAAAAAGCAAACGAAACGAATAGTTTGCTAAAGAACATAAAGAAACTGTGATTCAATGCACTTCGAAAAACTACATTTAATGAAAGGATCTATTTTAATACTTGCCGGGGGAGGCCCGGCACCCGGGATCAATACGGTTATCAGTTCAGTGGCCAAGGTTTTTTTGCGCGACGGTTACCGCATTATCGGACTTCACGACGGCTATAAGAACCTGTTTACCGAAAACCCGTCAACCATAGATATCGACTTCGAAACTGCCGACAGGGTTTATAACGTAGGGGGGTCAATCCTCAGGATGAGCCGCTACAAACCGGCGGACCTGGAGTTTAAGACTGATTTCTTCAAAAAGAATGATATAAAGCTTTTAGTGACCATTGGCGGCGATGATACCGCTTCAACCGCTAACCGCATTTCAAAATTCCTTACCGAGAAACATTTCCCGATCCAGAACATTCACGTTCCCAAGACCATTGACAACGACCTGCCGTTGCCCGAAGGCCAGCCTACATTCGGCTACCAGAGCGCAAAACAGGAAGGCGTGCGTATCGGACGTACCATCTACGAAGACGCCCGCTCGTCGGGTAACTGGTTTGTGGTTTCGGCTATGGGACGCGAGGCCGGCCACCTCGCCTTTGGTATAGGTGCTGCCTGCCATTACCCAATGATCGTGATTCCCGAACTGTTCGACAAAACCAATGTCACCCTCGATAAAATCACCCGTCTCATTATTTCCTCCATTGTGAAAAGGAAGATTTTGGGCATCCCATACGGCGTAGCCATCGTGAGCGAAGGCGTTTTCCACTCGATGAGCGACAGCGAAGTTGAGGCTTCGGGCATACAGTTTACCTACGATGAGCATGGCCACCCCGAACTGGGAACCGTGAGTAAAGCACACATCTACAACATGTTGCTGCAAATCAAGCTGAAGCAACTCGGTATCAACGTGAAAAGCCGCCCAGTGGAAATGGGTTATGAACTGCGTTGCATCCAGCCTACTGCATTCGACCTGCTGTATTGCAGCCTGCTGGGTATTGGTGTAAAACGCCTCTTTGATGAAGGCCTTACCGGATGCATGGTTACCAGTGATCCTACAGGTGATATAGCCCCGCTTTTCCTGGCCGATGTAGCCGATAAACTGGGTAAAGTAAAAACCCGCATGGTACATATGGACAGTCAGAAGGCTCACATGGTATTTGAACAGAGCATCCAGTACCTTATGGAAGAAGACTACGAAGAAGCTTCAAAATACCTGAAAGATCCCGAAGAATACGACTTCAGGAAAATTCTTAAATGGATATAACCGCTAACCTGACCAGTTACCGCTAATAATGAACCCGCCCGATAAGGCGGGTTTTTTATTATGGATTATCTTCTGATTGGAATAGATACCAGCGTGCATAAAGAACAACGTCAAATGTGCCTATCTTCTCACGCACATTTTTCGTGTTGCAATAACATTACCATCGATCTTCAAAGAGAAGA
>DAONEL010000022.1:0-27849 GCA_035403045.1 Bacteroidales bacterium | reverse complement strand
GTGTCATCGGTTTTGTGTTTTGCAATATCAGTAAGCGAAATGTAGTCGTTATTATTTATCGAAATGACCACAACACCGGTATTTTCTACAAAGATTTTTGCCATAATTCCTTATTACTGCGTTGGTTCTCATTGCTTGTAGGCTAAAGTTCTTCTTTTCCAATTCCCAACACCAACTTCCCACTTTATTATTTATCATTCGTTAATCGATATTTAGCATTTTTCCTCTCTCATCCGCCCCACGTCTCCCTGTCTAAACTGCGGTAATGAATGGCTTCGGCCAGGTGCTCGGTTTTAATGTCGGGGCTTTCGGCAAGGTCGGCAATGGTGCGGGCCACTTTTAGTATGCGATCATAGGCCCGGGCTGAAAGGCTGAGCTTGTCCATGGCATTTTTAAGCAGCGCCTGTCCTTCTTCAGTGATATGGCAAATCTGCCGCAATTGCTTACTCGACATCTGCGCGTTGCAATACACGCCTTTTGACTCCTTAAATCGTTCTTCCTGTTTCATGCGGGCGTTTACCACGCGTCCCCGCACAGCCTCGCTCTTCTCCGACACCCGGTGGCTGCTCAGTTCCCTGAAAGGTACCGGTACCACTTCCACGTGTATGTCGATGCGGTCGAGCAGCGGGCCTGATATCTTATTGAGGTATTTCTGCACCACTCCCGGACCGCATACACAGTCCTTCTCGGGATGGTTATAATAGCCGCAGGGGCAGGGATTCATGCTGGCAACCAGCATAAAACTTGCCGGGTAAGTGACCGAGGTTTTGGCACGCGAAATGGTGACGATCCTGTCTTCGAGCGGCTGCCGGAGCACTTCGAGCACGGTTCGTTTGAACTCAGGCAACTCGTCGAGGAAGAGTACGCCGTTGTGTGCCAGCGAAATTTCGCCCGGTTGCGGGTTGCCCCCGCCACCGACCAAGGCAACGTCCGAAATCGTATGATGAGGACTGCGGAAAGGCCTGACGGAGATAAGCGATGCATTCTTGCCCATCTTCCCGGCAACGGAATGTATCTTGGTGGTTTCGAGCGCTTCGTGAAGGTTGAGAGGAGGAAGGATTGAAGGAATGCGCTTTGCCAGCATCGTCTTTCCGGCACCGGGAGGGCCGATAAGGATCACATTGTGTCCGCCAGCAGCGGCTATCTCCAGCGACCGTTTGATGTTTTCCTGCCCTTTCACATCGGCAAAGTCGAATTCGTACTCGTTGAGGTGGGTGTAAAACTCTTCGCGGGTGTCAATCACTACGGGTTCACATTTGAAGCTGCCTTCGAAGAATCCGATCACGTCGCTCAGGTTTTCCATGCCGTAAACTTCCAGGTCGTTGACGATGGCTGCTTCACGGGCATTGGCTACCGGCAGTATGAATCCTTTGAATCCTTTGCTGCGGGCTTCGATGGCGATGGGCAGTGCCCCGGTGATGGGTTGCAGCCCGCCGTCGAGCGAAAGTTCACCCATGATCATGTATTTATCAAGGTCTTCGACAAGCAACTGTTCACTGGCAGCCAGAATGCCGATGGCTATGGTGAGGTCGTACGATGAGCCTTCCTTGCGGATATCGGCCGGCGCCATGTTGATGGTGATCTTTTTGCGCGGGAACTTGTACCCGATGTTTACCAGCGCCGCTTCTATGCGCTGGTGGCTCTCTTTCACCGCATTATCGGGCAGTCCGACCATGGCAAACTGTATTCCCTGGTCAACATTCACTTCAACGGTAATGGTGGTGGCATTAATGCCGTGGGTGGCGCAACCGTAAGTTTTAACAAGCATATAAATTTTTTCAGAATGATGAAAATGTAATCATCATGAGATGAAACCAATTAATTTTGAACCCGAACAAAATTGAATGTTCCCGGTTTAATAGTCACAACAAATATAATGAAATGCTCAGCAATCAGCATCATAAGGAGAAGGAAGTAAAATCACCGTGCAGGAATGTATGTACCCTCGACCACAACGGCCGTTGTGTGGGCTGTTACCGCAACATCGAGGAAATTGCCAACTGGAGCACATACAGCGATGAGCTTAAGCGCAGGATCATTATCACGCTGCCCCTGCGGATGCAGCTCCCCGAATTCTTTGATTAACCTGACGAAGTTCCGGTAATTTCCTGTGCTACCTTCCGGGCTTGTATTCCGAAGCTTCGAGTATCTTTTGAGCCCCGGTAGCTTCCATGATCTGCCTGAGTGAAAGTTTACGGTTATTTTCTGCGTAAGCCCTTACAATCTGCCAGCCAACCCAGGCGCCGATACGGCCCGGAGATTCCTGTGCAAAACCTGATGTGAACGGCCCGTCGGCAAGCAGTTTGGATGCTGCTGCAGGTTCAGTGTTGAATAGCAACTGGTTGCCGATCAGGAATTTCCAGATGTTCTCCTCATTGGATTTGCACCAATCGAGTTGCTCAGCCGTGTAACCGACCTTGAGATGGTCGGCCATACCTGGAAACATGGCATCGAGGAAATAAAGCACTTTACCCGCATTGATCATCTGGTTGAGCAGTGTCTGGTCGTCGCTGTCGGTCCGGATGAGGGTTGTAGCAACTGCCTTCATGCATTCAGGCAGGAGGTACGTGCGTGTCATACGCGAAATTTTATACTCTGGAATGCCGCCTTCACGGTAAATTGCCTGGTCGTTGCCAAGGAACATATCAAGCCCGATGGCCATGGCTGAATCGGTAAAAAGTACCGGCATTTCGATGTTAAGTCCTGAAATATAGGAATATACAACAGGCTGTGGCATGTTGGGGAAATAGGAGCGGTAGCGGGCAATCACTTCACCCAGGTCAGTTTTCAAGGAGCTGATATCGGCATATTTCTTCTGTTCAAGCGTATATAATTTCCTGATGTTCGGGTCGGTGATAAATTGTTGCAGGTTCATCAGGTTGATGGTGTCGTTCCAGTCGGGGCCAAGGAAGAAGTAATATTTCCCGGCTATCTGGCTGATGCCTTCCTTGAGGTTAGCGGGATCGACCGAAAACAATGCGCTGTCGTACCTCAGTATGGTGACTGGTTCCGGCTTTACGCTGGTTTCAGGTTGCGGTATGTAAAGGCTTTTTTCCTGGTGACAGGCTGTGAGAAAAAGAAGTATGGAAATCAGGAGAAAGGGAAGTCGTTTCATTCAGCAAGTGCTTGATCTATAAGTGGTTTGATGAATTGCCCGGTGTTTCGGTAAATCACAGGAGTTTAATTCCAAGGCTGACATTCACCAGGTTGTTGCGGATATTCAGGTTTTCCTCTCCGGAATATAAGTTGCTGAAACCCATTTCGTAGCGCACATCGAAGGTGAGGAACCACAGGTCGATGCCGCAACCTACCTGCAGCGAAAGCAACATTTTGCGAATGTCGTCAGTTGAACGGATAGGCCATGAACCAAGAAGATCAAGTGGTTTCACATATTTTTCCGATACATAGGTAAATGTTGGTCCGGCCATCAGCCTGAAATTGAAGGACTTGTCCTGTATTGGCGTCACCCCGACAAGCACCGGGATAGTGATGCTTTTGAGCTCAATTTCCTGCCTTCGGCTCTCACCTTTAAAAACATCATCTAAAATGCCGCCTTTTACAATATAGTTCACTTCGGGCTGAATGTAAGTTTTGTTTCCTATCCTGAAAAAGCCGCCGAACTGGAAAGCCCCGTTAGGGTCCGAGGTAATGGAATCGAGGTTGGTGGTAAGCCGGTTGGAATTATAACCAGCTTTCGGGCCGATCGAAAAGCCTGGTATCTGGGCTGTTACGCTCGAAAATGCAGCACCCAGTAATATAATCGCAATGAGGTATCGTTTCATGGTTAATATGGGTTGGCTCGTTTATAACGCAAATTTAGTATTCGTGGTATGTGTTTTGCAATTTCGCCCCGTTATCCTTCAATAATCAATCTGTTTTTAAGCTTTATTTTCTTTAAGGATTATTTTTTCAATGTTTTAAACGATATTTGCGGTATATTTCATCAAAAATTCAGAAACCATGAACAGAAAACTCGTTTTGTTATCGATGATCCTCATCCTTGGCTTATCGGCCAGTGCGCAATACAAAAAATTCAACTTCGGTCTCAAAGCCGCACCACAAGTGGGCTGGATCAGGACCAATGCCGAAACCTACTCATCAGACGGTGCCCGCATGGGTTTTGGGTGGGGATTCATTTCGGAAGTAAACTTCACTGAAAACCATTCGTTTGGCACCGGTTTCAACGTGCTTTTCAACGGAGGAAAACTGAAATACCCTCATGCTATTAGTCCGGATACCGGTTCGATGAGCCGCATTTACAAACTCAAATCGATTGAGATCCCGCTTACGCTGAAAATGCGCACCAATCCTATCAATGGTATCAAGTACTTTGGCCAGATAGGTTTCGGAACCTCATTCCTGCTCAATGCCAAAGGCGATGATGAGTTTACCTATAACAGCACCGTTGAATCGGACGAAGGCAACCTAAGCAACGTCGCTTTTCTGAGGGAGTCGCTCATCATCGGCATCGGCGCTGAATATACGCTTGATGCCGGCACCACTCTCGGGCTGGGATTGCAGTTTAACAACGGTTTCACTGATATCCTTACCGGCAAAAATGCTGTTGATACAAGCATAAAGGAAAAAGGCTATACCAATTTCATCGAGCTGAATGCGTTCGTATTGTTTTAGCCGCTGAAATAATTCATAGTGGAAAGCCCGGAAATAGCGCCGGGCTTTTTACTTTTACACCAGATTTTAATTGCTTTTATATGCGTATTGCCCTGGCGCAACTCAATTATGTGATTGGCGATTTCGATGGCAACGTTTCGAAAATCATTGCATCGATAGCAAAAAGCCGTGAAATGGGTGCCGATCTTGCCGTATTTGCTGAATTATCGCTGTGCGGTTACCCTCCGCGCGATTTTCTTGAATTCGACGATTTTGTCCTCCGCTGTGAGCGGGCAATTGAGATGATTGCTGTCCAATGTATTGATATTGCAGCCATTATCGGTGCACCAGCCCGTAACCCCGACCTTAAAGGCAAGAACCTGTTCAATGCCGCCTGGCTGCTTGCTGATGGCAAAGTACAGGGTACAGCCAATAAAACCCTTCTGCCTAATTACGACATCTTTGATGAATACCGCTATTTTGAGCCAAACAGGCATTTTAATGTGCTGGAATTTAAAGGTGTAAAAATTGCGCTGACCATCTGTGAAGATATCTGGAACATCGGCCCCGATCCGCTCTATGTGGCAACGCCCATGGATGAGCTTGTTAAACAACGTCCCGACCTCATCATCAATATTGCCGCTTCGCCTTTCAATTACGACCAGGAGAAGGAGCGGGGAGAGGTGCTCACGGCCAATGCACGCAATTACGGATTGCCGTTGGTTTATGTGAACCATGTGGGAGCCCAGACCGAACTGCTCTTCGATGGCTTGTCGAGGGTGCTGGATGCCGGAGGAAATACCGTAGCCAAACTGAAACCTTTCAAAGAAGACCTGCAATGCGTTGATTTTGAGATTAGTTCAGGAAAATGGATGCCTGTTGAAAATAAACCTGAAAGTTTTGACGACAGCCCGAAAATCGCACTGATCCACGACGCCCTAGTGATGGGTATCAGCGACTATTTCCGCAAGATGGGTTTCAAAAAGGCTATACTTGGACTGTCCGGCGGAATTGATTCGGCAGTAACGCTTGTCCTTGCCGCCCGGGCTTTGGGAACAGAAAATGTACTGGCAGTGCTTTTACCCTCGGAATTTTCATCGCAGCATTCAATTGATGACGCGCGGCAACTTGCCGAAAACCTGGGAGTTAGGTACGAGCTGATCGGAATAAAAGAAGGTTATAACAGCATACTGGGTACATTGAAACCGCATTTCGGCGATTTGCCATTCAATGTGACCGAGGAGAACATTCAGGCACGGGTGAGGGCTGTTATCCTGATGGCGCTGGCCAATAAATTCGGGTATATTTTACTCAACACTTCCAATAAAAGCGAAGCTGCCGTGGGATACGGAACACTTTACGGCGATATGTGCGGCGGCATTTCGGTGCTGGGTGATGTTTACAAGACCCAGGTTTATGAGTTGGCAGAGTACATTAATGCAAATGAAGAAGTAATCCCGCGAAATAGCATCACAAAACCACCTTCAGCAGAGCTGCGCCCCGGCCAAAAGGACAGCGATTCGCTGCCTGATTACGCCATTCTGGATCAGATCCTCTGTGAATATATTGAGAAGCGGATAGGCCCGTCGGAAATAATTGCCAGTGGTTTTGATGAGGCTACCGTGAAGCGGGTGCTTAAAATGGTGAATACAAACGAGTGGAAGCGGCATCAGACGCCGCCAATTCTGAGGGTTTCACCCAAAGCATTCGGCAGCGGGAGAAGAATGCCGATTGTGGGAAGGTATTTGTCCTGAGCAATTACGAATTCATTCCCTGGAAGTTTTTTTAACTTTCTGAAACATGATTAATCTTCAGCAGAAGATAAACCGATATCAATTAAGCCTAATGCATGTTTTACTATGAAATATTTATTCACCCTATTTTTATTGATGTCAGTATTGGGCGCCCTGGGACAGATGGACTACAGGCCCGGATTTATCATAACGCTGAATCACGATACCATTTATGGTAAAATCAACTATGTGGATGATGTTCAGAATTCACTGAATTGCAACTTTAAAAGTGATTATGACATTGAAATACAGCGGTTTAAGCCTGGTGAGATTCTCGCCTACAGATTTGTTAACAGCAAGTATTATGTGACTAAAGAAGTAAAGGTAGAGGATAATAATCGGTTGTTGTTTCTCGAATTCCTGATAAAGGGGAAAGTGAATGTGTACTTCTGCCGGACCGAAAGAGGCGATCATTATTTTATTGAAAAAGATTCAATGATGAATGAACTTGTAAATGAAGATATTACATTTATTGAAGAAGGCGTGACTTATTCCCGTGAATCACAGCAATATAAAGGTATTCTTAACTATTATTTTCAGGATTGCCCCGAACTGAAGCGAGAAATATCAGATATAAGTCTGCAAAAAAAGTCAGTTATCAAACTAACAAAAAAGTATCATGAGCTTTCCTGCAGCAGCGAACAGTGCACGGTTTTTGAACGGCCAGAGGTAAAAGTGAAGACTGAATTGGCAATTTCTGCAAAATACTCCTCTGCCACATTCTGGTATGGACATACAAATTTTGGTTGGTTCTTCAAATGTGATGATTACCCTCTTACAATGCTGGATATGAATATTAAAATGAATATTCCTGACTTGAATGAGAATATATTTGTTGGATCAACACTGAGATTTGTCTATGTTCTGGCTCCGGAAAAGATAGAGAACTATTTAATGATGGATATAAGAAGTTCCAATATTTCTTTAGCAGGTTTATTATTAGACGGATATTATAAATATCCGTTCGGGAAACTAATTCCTTATTTTCATGCAGGAATAGGTTTCTATCGACTGACGCATATGAAGATTATGAATGCAATTGGTGAGACAATTGAAGGGTTTGATAATTTGAAAACATCTTTTGGGTTTACAACAGGTGCAGGGCTCCAATATAATTTAAACGATAAAGTTTTCCTGTTCATCTCCGGGAACTACGAGAGTATCCAGTCAAGAGCTCAGGGTATTTCCGGTGAGTTTGGAGTCGGATATTTGTTAAAATAATCTCTCGTGCCATTAAACAAAAACAGCCCCCTTATCTGGAGGCTGCTGAGAATGTTATCAGTCCGGGCAGCTTATATATTTACTGCTTCAACCGACTGAATTTCGGGCAGAGCGCGTTTTACGGCTTCTTCCACACCATTTTTCAGTGTCATCCGGCTGAAAGGGCATGAACCGCATGAGCCCTGGAGTTCTACGTTCACTATGTTCTGCTCGGTGAGTTCCAGAAATTTGATATCGCCGCCATCGGCCTGCAGGTATGGCCTGATCTGGTCAATAACGTTTTTTACTTTGCTTTCAAGTTCTGCATTCATTGTTGGGAATGTTAAGGTTTATTGTAGAATGTGTTTTACGATTTGATCTCAACCACTTTGGTGGCATCCATGGTCGCATTGCGGATGGCAACCTGCTGAGCTGCTGTTTCGGCCAGTTTGCGGAAAGCTATTGCCACCGGCGACGAATCGTCCATGGCGATAGGACTTCCTTTATCGCCTGATTCGCATATGCCCTGAACGATGGGTATCTGCCCGAGCAGCGGGATGCCGATCTCTTCGGCGTAACGCTTGCCACCTTCTTTTCCGAAGATATAGTATTTGTTCTCAGGCAGTTCTTCGGGTGTAAACCAGGCCATGTTTTCGATAATGCCAAGTACCGGCACCTTGATGCTGTCGGTGGCAAACATGCCGTAAGCTTTGCGGGCATCGGCAAGGGCAACTTCCTGCGGCGTGGTTACGATGGCAGCTCCGGTAACCGGAACGCTCTGAACCAGTGTAAGATGAATATCACCGGTTCCGGGAGGCATGTCTATCACCAGGTAGTCGAGATCGCCCCAGTTGCTGCCGGTGAGCAGCTGGCTCAGGTAGTTCGATGCCATGGGCCCGCGCCATACAAGCGCTTTGGAGGGATCAACAAAGAAGCCAATCGAAAGAAGTTTTATGCCATATTTTTCAATGGGTGTGATCACAGCCTGGCCGTTTTCCTCCACCACATTCGGGCGTGCATCCATCAGGTCGAACATAAGAGGTACAGACGGCCCGTAAATGTCGGCATCGAGGAGGCCAACCTTTGCACCAAGCTTTGCCAGCGAAACAGCCAGGTTAGCAGCTACTGTTGACTTACCAACGCCTCCCTTGCCTGAGACAATGGCGATGATATTTTTTACACCCTTGAGCAGGCTGTCATCGGGTTTGCGGTGTGAAGTAGTGCGCGAGGTGAGTTCAACATTTACTTCTGCATAAGGGTCGATTCGTGATTGTATTGCCTGTATGCAGTCTTTTTTCATTTTATCCTTCAGCGGACAGGCGGGAGTAGTGAGGACAAGCTTGAAATTAACGCGGTTACCTTCTATCATTATGTCCTCAATCATCCCCAGGGTAACAACATCCTTGTGTAAATCGGGATCCTGAACGTTTCGTAAAGCATTCAGAACCTGATCTTTAGTGATTTCCATTCTAAGTTTTATTATTTTTATTTAGACAGCGTAAAGATAGATATTATCCTGATGCGAAATTCAAAACCAGGCTGATAAAATATCCTCATCAAATTTGTAACTTGTATCGCTTTTCAGGCCCTAATTCACTGAGAATGAAAAAGCTTCAGTCATACATAAATTGGTTGTTGATTCTGCTGCTATTGTTGATTGCCGGCACTTCCTGCACACGTCAACTGGCTAAATCAGTTGTAAGTAAAGCACAGCGAAGCAGCTATTACAGCGAAGCTCCATACAGCAACTCTTCCGCTGACCTTGAGAGAATTACCCATGCGGTGAAAAAGGTGAATTGCTATGCAACATACCGCACCTATGTCTTTGGAGAAAATTCGCGTGTAACATTACAAGATCTTTCAGGACAGGATTTGCTTGAGAAATCTATGGCCAGGGTCGATAATAACGAATCGGTGAGCGGAACTGCCCTGGCAGTGTATTGTGATGGTGACAGAATAGCGCTTCTCACCTGTGCCCATGTAGCCGTTTTTCCCGATACACTGATAAACTGGTCGGAGCACAGTGATCTGCAGTCGAACCGTTATATCCACAGTATTTCTTTCAAACTCAGGCAGCAACTTTATGTGCGCGATATTCCTGATGGCGGCCCGATAGAGGTGCTGGCAAGCAATATAAAAGAAGATATCGCCCTGCTGGGACGTACATTACAGCAACCTGCGCCAGGTGCTGATGTTTTCGGTTACCCTGCCGGCAATTCCGATAAACTTGAGTTCGGCAGCTTCATTTACCTCATCGGGTATCCTGTGGGACAGCTGATGGTGACCAGCGGATTGGTTAGCCTTCCCGCTGATCCGAAAGCAAATTTTCTGACGGATGCCCCATTTAATGAAGGTTTCAGCGGAGGCATAGTACTGGCCGTCCGAAATGATGCCCCTGGGCTGGAACTGGTTGGAATAGGGAGAGCGGTTTCGGCGCGCACAGGTTACTCCCTGAAGCCGGAAAAACAGGTGCATGAATACAATTACAATCCTTCAGTGCCTTATTCCGGAAACATTTATGTGCATGAAGAAAAAGAAATGAATTACGGCATTACATTCGTGATACCCGTGAACAGGCTGAGGCAGTTTTACTATGATAACAGACAGCAGCTATCAGGCCAGGGCTTCAAACTGGACAAATTCTTTGGTACAGGAGAATAAACCTGTCGCGATCAGAGAATCAACTCTTTGGCAGGGTCCCAGAATATTTTATCAAAATCGACAATTTGGTCGTCGTTTATTTCTATTCCTTCATTTTCAAGCAGTTGTTTCATGAGATCGCTGCCTCCGAAATGATGTTTACCGGTGAGCAGGCCGGTTCGGTTCACCACCCTGTGAGCGGGTATTGATAGTAAACTTGTATGCGAAGCGTTCATGGCCCAGCCGACCATCCGTGCCGATCTGCCTGTGCCGAGATATCGGGCGATGGCGCCATAAGAAGTTACCCTCCCCGGAGGGATCAGAACCACCACTTCATACACTTTCTGAAAAAATGATTCGTCCTGCATCTGCCAATGGAATAGGAATCAACCGATACTGAAGCGCAGGTACTTGATTTTTTTGCCCTGCGCCAGCCACATCTGTTCATAGAAAGTCTGAACAGCCACTACATCGCGGGTTAAATCGCTGATTTCTTCGGTGTAAAGGTCGTGAGTAGAATAGATCAGGTGGTGACCGCCTGCACGGATAACATCAAGTGTGTAAGTATAAACAAGATCGCTGTCGGTTTTCAGGTGAATGATGCCACCGTCTTTCAATATCTGGCGGTATCTTTCGATAAACTGAGGCGATGTGAAGCGTTTACGGCTACGCGGACTGTTAGGATGCGGCTCGGGGAAGGTGATCCATATTTCGTCAACCTCGCCAGCTGAAAACACCGAAGGTATGCTTTCAATCTGCATCCTCACGAAAGCCACATTGGGAATGCTTTGTTCTGCGGTTGTTTTTGCCCCGCGCCACATGCGGGCACCTTTTTTGTCGAGTCCTATGAAATTTTTTTCGGGGTACCTGCCGGCCAGTCCAACAGTGTACTCGCCTTTGCCGCAACCGAGTTCGATGATGAGCGGGTTGTCGTTTCTGAAATACTCAGAGCGCCATTTGCCGCGAAGTTCAAAACCAGCCTGTATATCGTCCCACAGCAACTGGAACATGTGCGGGAATGTTGCATTCTCTGCAAAACGTTCTAATTTTCGTTTAGCCAAGGCTGAAAATTGGGGATTAGTGATTTATATCCGCGATTTTGCGGCTTTATATACCCAGGCTGCCGGATGCCCGTTTGATTTTATCTCATGAAGTGCGCTGAAAGCCTCCTGTTTGTCATCAAATGAGCGGATGCTGACAACAAAAAGTCCCCTGCGGTTGGTGTCGGCAATGAAAGCCGGGTAACCTTCGGCCTGCAGTTTTGCAACAAGCCGGTTTGCATTGCCTATTTCGCGGAAAGCGCCGGCAACAATATGATATGCTGGTTTACCTGAAATTACCACAGGAGTGTTTTCTTCGGGCGCTGGCTGAGTTATGGTTATGTTCTGGGCGTGCATTTCGGTGTACGAAATAACCCCCGGCATCAGCGACGATGCTTTATCACCAAGAACTTCGGCCGGCGATGTTATTTTTACTTCCTGCGAAGGAGCCATGGTATGAGCGGCAGGTATCACTGCCGTTTTTCCGGGCGTGGAATTTGACCAGGCCAGCAGTCCCGACTGATTATTGATGAAGTTACCGATGGGCGGAGTATTCATCGATCCCCAGATAGTGAAACCGATCAGTGGCAACAAAATGGCAGCCCATTTTAATGTGTCCGGTACCAGGTGCCGGATGTTTTGCTTCACCTTTTTGGCGGAAGCAATCACTTCATACTCTTCTTCTAGCTGGATTTCAAATGCCGGGCTTTCGAAGACCGGTAAACCGAATGAACCGTCAAAATAATTTACCTCAATATCAGGTTCAAAAGTAATGTTGCCGGCTGGGTTAATGCTCAGTTTACCGATACGGTCAACAGCAATCTCGCCGCCATTTTTCAGCGCCTGCAATGTGCTTTGCGACCATTCATTGATCCTGTAAAGAGCCTCAGTGTATGAGATATTCAATTTTCCGGCAATATGGTTAGCCAGTATGCCGTCATTATTCGAAAGGCTTGCGTTGAAAGCCACCAGTTTACACGGTGGAGTAAAGCGATGGATGGATTCGTCGATGCGCGCCGGGGCGAATGATGTAATAAATCCACCAAGACCGGGTACAATCACACATTCGTGTCCCGGCAGAAGTTCGCTGATGGCTGGCCCTATCATGATCATGATTCTTATTGAACCGGCGAATTTAAGAAGTGAATGCCGTAATTACTACAGGATGTTAGTAAGTTTTGATAAATCTTCGGGGGTGTCGATGGCAACTGTTTCAATATCAGTGACTGCGGTGATAATCGAAAAACCATTTTCAATCCACCGAAGCTGTTCCAACGATTCGGCTTTCTCCAGCGGTGATGCCGTGAGGTTGACAACCAGTTCAAGCACCTGGCTTTTAAAGGCATAGATGCCGATATGTTTATAAAATGAATGATGTTTAAGCCATTCTTCATTTTCGGCACCACGCACAAACGGAATAGGCTGACGACTGAAATACAAGGCATTACCGTTTCTGTTCACCACAACTTTGACCACGTTGGGGTTAAAGAGTTCTGACGGGTTGCTTACAGGTTTGATGAGTGTGGAAATTTCTGCCTTGGGGTCTCTGAAACAATTGACCACTTTCTCAATTTGCTCCGGGGCAATAAACGGCTCATCACCCTGTATGTTCACTACAACATCAAACGAACGGGAGTCATCTTCGTTTTTCAGAATCCGGAGTACTTCGCCGGTGCGTTCAGTGCCTGAGCGGTGCTTTTCAGAAGTCATGAAAGCCTTGCCGCCAAATGATATCACATGGTCAAAGATCCGGCTGTCATCCGTGGCAACTGCAACCTCGTCAAGCAAACTGCAACGGCTGCATTGTTCGTACACCCGCTGTATCATGCTCTTGCCGCCGATCAACGCAAGAGGTTTACCAGGAAACCGGGTAGAAGCATAACGGGCAGGAATGACACCCAGAACTTTCATGGACTAATAGCTGATTAATAGGCTCTTGCAAAGATAACTCGCTGTTTTGAAGGCTTACCTGAATAAATGCATGTACCTTCTTCAAACTTGTTGTCGAGCGGTATCAGGCGGATGGTAGCCTTGGTTTCTTCTTTTATCTTCTGCTCGGTTTCAGGAGTTCCGTCCCAATGTGCTGAAATAAAACCACCTTTGGTATCAAGCAAGGTGTTGAATTCCTCCCATGTATTGGCCATGAAAGTATTATCTTCCCTGAAAGCCAGGGCTTTCTGGTAAAGATTCAACTGAATGTTTTCGAGCAGGTGCTCAATTTTGGTCTCGAGGTCGGTGATCTGGTAAACTGACTTTTCGAGGGTGTCGCGTCGGGCAACTTCCACAGTGCCGTTTTCAAGGTCGCGGGGGCCCATGGCGATGCGAACAGGAATACCTTTAAACTCGTGCTCGTTAAATTTCCATCCGGGTTTGAAAGTATCGCGGTCATCATATTTCACACTGATGCCTTTTGACCTGAGAGCAATCATTATTTGCTGAGCCTTTTCTGAAATCGCAACCAGTTGTTCATCGGTTTTGTAAATGGGAACAATCACAACCTGGGTAGGAGCAAGACGCGGAGGAATCACCAGCCCGTGATCATCGGAATGCGACATAATCAACGCACCCATGAGCCTTGTTGATACACCCCATGAAGTTGCCCATACATATTCCAGTTTATTTTCCTTGTTAAGGAACTGTACATCAAATGCTTTGGCAAAATTCTGACCAAGAAAGTGGGATGTACCGGCCTGCAGCGCCTTGCCATCCTGCATCAACGCTTCGATACAATAAGTTTCAACAGCTCCTGCAAACCTTTCATTGGGTGATTTATAGCCTTTTAAAACCGGAATGGCCATCCATTTTTCGGCAAACTCAGCATAAATGTTGAGGATTTTTTCGGTTTCGGCGATGGCTTCTTCGCGGGTTGCATGGGCGGTATGGCCTTCCTGCCACAGAAATTCAGCCGTGCGGAGAAACAGGCGTGTGCGCATTTCCCACCTTACCACATTGGCCCATTGGTTTACAAGGATTGGAAGGTCACGGTATGATTGGATCCACGAACGGTAGGTGTCCCAAATGATCGTTTCAGAAGTCGGGCGAACAATATATTCTTCTTCAAGCTTGGCTTCTGGGTCCACAATTACACCGTTGCCATCGGGCGAATTTTTCAGCCTGTAATGGGTAACAACTGCACATTCTTTGGCAAAACCTTCAACATGGCTGGCTTCGCGGCTGAAAAACGATTTCGGAATGAAAAGAGGGAAGTATGCATTTACATGCCCGCTCTCTTTAAACATTTTATCAAGTTGTGCCTGCATTTTTTCCCAAATGGCATAACCATTGGGGCGTATTACCATACAACCACGCACTGCTGAATTATCAGCAAGTTCGGCTTTGATTACCAGGTCGTTATACCACTGTGAATAGTTCTCTTCTCTCGATGTTAATTCTTTTGCCATAATGATTGAAAATGGTACAATTTTTGCAATATTTTTGATGTCGGAGTACGGGCAAAATTACAAAAAATAATGGCTAAAGCCCGATATTTCGATGATCACACTGAAACAGATCCATAATTATAAGGAGACTATACCATGAAAAACTACATTGCTTTGGTTGCTGCTAGCCTCATCATGCTCACAGGTTGTACCACACAATACCAGGCAAGAAACTATGATGATGTTTACTATTCATCAAAGAACAAGCCAATGGAAATAAGAACTGTGGTTGAGCCTCAGCAGGCTGCGGTCGTTGATAATGCCCAGGTTGTTGAACCTGTTCAGCAGGCTGAATCGCAGGAATCAGCCGCTTCCGGTAATGAATCGTATAACGAACCGGTATACAGCGACACCGAACAATATACTTCGCCTGAAGGTGATAATTACATCACCAACAACTATTATTCCGACGATTATTATGATTATGCCTATGCAGCAAGGCTAAGGCGTTTTCATAACAACTGTTACTATAACAGCTACTATTCCGACTGGTACACCAATATGTACTGGTACGATTACAACCCTTACAACTGGGGAACAAGCATCTACCTTGGATATAATTTCTGGTATCCTTCCTATTATTACTATCCTTCCTACTATCGTTACGGCTGGTACGACTGGTACTATCCTAACTATGGCTGGTACAATCCTTATCAGTTCGGATACGGGGGTGGTGGTTTCTACTCGGGGTATAACTACGGATACTGGGATGGCTTCTATGATGGTTACTGGTATGGAAGCTATAACCACTACTATAACAGCCACGACTACAACTCATTCTATTACGGCCACAGGGACAATGTCGGTGGTTCGGGATCGCTTGCCCGCAACAATCACTATCGCACTTTTGGTGAACGTTATGAAGCCTCAAATACTGCTGACCGCGGCCGCAGCACGGTTGAAACCAGGCGTGGCGGTGGCGGGGATGCAGGCGGAACCATCAACAGCCGCAACAGCAGTGGTGGCAACCGTGATATTACTGTGCAGCCTTCGGGCAACAGCCGCACTTCAACCACTGTAAACAATACATCAAGGAACGGTGGAACTGAAAACAGCACGACAGTTACAGGCGAACGCCAGCCCCGCAATGCTGAAATCCAGCGTAACACCGGTACAACCACCGAACCGGGATCACGCAGCCCGCAGTACCGTTATGTAAACCCGGGCACAACCGGACAAAACCGCCAGGTTCCCCAGGCAAATGCTACTGACGGAAACGGCAGCAATACCCAGCAACCTGAGATTGTGAAACAGCGCCAGGAACGCTACGCAAACCCATCGTCGCGTACATCAGCACCTTCGGGATCGCAGGGTGTGCAGCGCAGCGGGAATATACAGCCATACAGCCCTCCGGCTTACTCCAAACCAAGGTCATCGCAGGAATATACCACTCCAAAATACCGTAACTCCGGCGAAACAGAAGTAACTCCTTCGCAGCGTAATACCCAGACTGCCCCTGAACAGCAAAACCGTAACTATACTCAGCCAACCCGTCCTAATTACACCCCGCAGCAGCAGCCCGAACCAAGGCAGAATAAAGCATACCAGGCTCCCGCCCGCCGTGATGACGGCTACTCGGCTCCATCGCGAAATAACAATTCTGCTCCTTCGCGCAGCAACAGCACATACTCAGCACCATCACGCAGCAGCGGCAGCAGCAGCGGAGGCAGTTATTCAGCACCTTCGCGGTCGAGCAGCAGCGGCGGAAGCTATTCAGCACCATCACGCTCAAGTTCGGGCTCAGGCAGCAGCGGCAGCTCTTCAGGATCATCACGCAGCAGCGGATCTTCTTCTTCCGGTTCATCAAGTTCAGGACACAGAAGATAACCAGGGAAATATACAAAACTCAGGCCAGCAAAAGCCTTTATATCAACACGCTGGTTCTGGGAGTATGTATCTGCAAAATCGAACAATACAATAAATGCAACTAAAATGAAGAAGATATTTTTGATCATAATTCTTGCCGTAACCACACTGGCAGGGATGTCACAAAATGAGAATGATGCACTGCGATATTCCAGGTTATCTTACAGTGGAACAGCACGCTTTATCGGGCTGGGAGGTGCTTTTGGGGCATTGGGAGCTGATTTTTCGACACTTAGCCAGAACCCGGCCGGCATCGGACTTTACCGGAAATCTGAATTTTCGATCACGCCGCAGCTGAACACTTTCTCGACTGATGCAGAGATTTTTGGCCAGGCCAATACCGACAGCAAGTATAGTTTTAACCTGGGGAACGCCGGCATGGTGATGAACCTTAATACCGGAGGTAACCGCGAATCAAGCTTTCTCAAATTCGTAAACCTAGGTTTCGGGATGAACCGTATCGAGAACTTCAACAACCGGATGATACTTGGGGGTTTTAATGACCAGAGTTCACTGCTCACGCAATACATGTACCAGGCCAATAATAATGGTAATGCTCTATCGGCAAGCGAACTGGATGAGTACAGCAGCCTGCTGGCCTATAATACCGACCTGCTTGTGTACGATTCAGCAGCCAATGAATACTGGGTTGATGCACCCAACGGAGGCATTATGCAGAAGAAGGTGAGCGAAACCTGGGGAACCATCAATGAAATGGTGCTGAGTGCAGGAGCAAATTTTGGCGACAAGCTTTACCTGGGTGCTACAGTTGGTTTTCCGTATATCCGCTATGAAGAGGATAGCCGCCTTACCGAAACGGATTCGGAAGGCAATATTGAGTATTTCAAAACATTCACCAAGCGCGATCATCTTGTAACCCGTGGTTCGGGTGTAAACCTGAAACTGGGGATGATATACCGCCCGGTTGATTTCCTCCGCCTGGGATTTGCAGTGCACACCCCGACCAATTACAACGATATGACCGACGAATGGTATTCAACAATAACATCGGAATTTGATAATGGTGTCTCCTACACAGATGAGTCAGAGACCGGACGTTTCAGTTACAAGATAAATACTCCGTTGAAGCTCATCGGAAGTATGGCTTTCATCATTGGCCAGAGCGGACTCATAAGTGCCGATTACGAATATCTTGATTATTCAACGGCAAGACTCCGCAGCGGTTCCTACGACTTTTTCGATGAAAACGATATTATCCGTACAAATCTTGCACCCGCGCATAATTTACGGCTGGGTGCCGAATGGAATTACCAGACAGTAAGCCTCCGCGGGGGATTCGGGTATTACGGATCACCTTACGTGAGCGGGCTGAATACAAACGACGGTTCAAAGAAAACCCTATCATGCGGCATCGGAATTCATGAACAAGGATATTTTGTTGACCTGGCCTATATGCACTCATGGATGAGCGACGATTATTACCTGTATGATGCTTCGCTTGTGCCGGCGGCAACTACTACGATTAATAAGAACTATTTTTCAGTTACCCTGGGTTTCAGATATTAATTTGGTGGTTAGTTGAGAGAAGTCCCTGTTGACTGTAAAGCCGGCAGGGGCTTTTTATTTGCCTTCAAGGCGGTTTAACCCGGCTTTGGCTTTGTGGGTTATACTGAAATGATATTCCTCGAAAGACATGGAGAGACATTTTTCGTAGTAGTGCCTGGCTTGTTTGAAATCTTTTTTTTGTTCGCAAATCATTCCCAGGTGCAGGCTTGCATTGGCAGCATAATATTGAGGCAATGAATTGCCAAGGTTTATGGTAGATTTATAGCTGGTTATAGCCAGTTCTTCTTTTCCCCATTCATCATAAATGCGGCCTTTGCGATACGTGCATTCCACTATTTCACGCTGCGGCGAATTGCTGCATGTCGCTTCAAACTGCTGAATCTCCGCCAGCGCTCTTTCGTAGTAACCACCATCGAACAGCAGCCGGGCTTTCAGCAGGTGTAAGTTCTGAACAGTGTTGAGCTTTGAATTCCGCATGGCTTCGCGATCGTTATCCACCTGCTCATTTCCGCGCAGCCCGATCCTTTCGAGATATAAACGGTATTTGGAGGTATTGCCGTTGATGAGGTAGTACCATGCAATATGCTCATACGCTGACTTCAGGTAATTGAGGCCTTTAAAATTGGCAACATAGCCCAGCAAAGGCACATTGGCATCTTTGTCGAGGCGGTTGAGCTTTGCAACACCCAGCAAGTACTCCAGGTAATAAAAAGGGAAATAGTCGCTGCCCTGTTTCCTGTGTCTGAGCAGTTCAATGGTTTTGTCATTTTTCCCGGTTTTCATGTAGATATTGGCAAGGGCATAAGTCATTAAAGGGCTGCTGCTGACCCATTGCTGAAACATTGGTTTAGCCGTTTCTTCCTCAAATTGGTTTACCTGGTCTTTGTCACCCGAAAGGTTGATCGTAGCAAAAGCAAGCAGGAACGCGCTCTCGGGATAAATAAATGCATACTCCCTGCTACTGGCTGATTTGGTACAGGCTTCTTCCAGTTCGTTGATTCCCTGGCTGATGGTACCTTTGAATTTCAGCGTTTTCACTGCCCAGCGGTAATTCTCGGGAACGGTGCCTATCAATGCGTGGAGCAGGCCCAGGCAGGTTTTGTTCGGAATGAAATCAGGGTAGCGGCGGTTGTTTTCTTCAAGGAGCTTGTAAGCCTGGTTAAGTTCGAATCCGGCGGTGAGATAATCACGAAATTTTACACGGGCAAAACCACATTGCAGGTAGACAACTGCCTGGCCATAGCGGTACCATGGAGAAGTGGCATCACCGTAAGCTAGTTTTTCAAGACGGTAATTCCGTTGTTGTTTTAAACGGGCATAATCCTGCTCTTCCTCACTTATCATCACTTCAAGGAAGTCAATATAATTTTCGAGGAGGTAGGGTTGTGTATTGGCTGGTTTGAGTTTTTTTTCCTCATCCAGCATGGCTTGTGCATCATCAAACCGCAGGCAGAGGATATGGTCGTGGGCTTTTGCGCATCGTTCGGAATACCCTGTTGCAGGTTTTCCCTCATTAGGGAGCAGCAGTGGAATGAATAGCATGAATAAAAAACGCTTTTGCATTGAGCGAAAATAAAAAAAAGAGGGTCATGACGACCCTCCTGAGAAATATCTTGTGATAAAGATCAGATTTTAACAGTGCTGGCCAGTTCTTTATCAACCAGGATACGTCCGCAATACTCGCAAACAATGATTTTGCGGTGCATGCGGATATCGAGCTGGCGCTGGGGAGGAATAGCACTGAAGCAACCGCCGCAGGCATCGCGTTCAACGGTGACGACGGCCAGTCCGTTACGGGCATTTTTCCGGATCCGTTTGTAGGCAAGCAGCAGGCGGTCTTCGATAAATTTCTGCTGTGATTCCGATTTACGCATGAGCTCTTTTTCCTCGAGTTCGGTTTCGGTTACAATGTCGGCCAGTTCGCTGCGTTTCAGTTCGAGGTCGTTGCGTCTTTCCTGCAGTATGTTCTGTGCATTTTCAATCTCCACAGTATATTTTTCGTGCTGCATCGAGAATTCACGGATACGTTTTTCGGCAAGCTGAATTTCAAGTGACTGAAATTCAATCTCTTTTGTTAGTGCGTCGTACTCACGATTGTTGCGCACGTTGTTTTGCTGTTCTTCGTACCGTTTAATCAGGTTTTGGCTTTCCCTGATGGCAATCTGCTTGTCAGCAATTTGTTTTTCAAGCGATTGAATTTCCTGGATATGATTATCGATACGGGTTTCGAGGCCGGCTATCTCATCTTCGAGGTCTTCAACTTCGAGGGGAAGTTCACCCCTGATAATGCGGATGCGGTCTATCTGTGAATCGATTAGCTGCAGGCTGTGCAGCGCAACCAGTTTTTTCTCGACAGAGATCTCAATTTCATCCTGATCTGCTGTAACTACATGGGTTTCAACGGCGACATTATCATTCAATGAAATATCAGGAGTTTTTGCGGTTTCATCAGCGGATGATCCCCCTGGTTTAGCAATTGATTTTGCCATAGTAATATAATGGGTGTTATATGTTTATTTACAAGTAGTTAACGGGATTTGTCAGGGTCCCGGCAATAAAGTGTGCAAAGGTAGGAAATTTTTTCTTTAACAGGGTGCATATCAGTTCTTTTGTAAACTGTTCACTTTCATAGTGGCCGATATCGGCGAGAATCAACCTGCCGGCAGGAATAAAAAAGTCGTGGTATTTAATATCGCCGGTTAAAAATATATCTGCTCCTGCAGCCATCGCATCCCTGATGAGGAAGCTTCCGGCGCCTCCGCAAACGGCCACTTTCTTGATTTTCTTTGCAGGTAAAGCAGTATGCCTGATGCACCCAATCCCGAGTACCGACTTAGCTTTGAGCAGAAATTCACGGGCATCGGTTTCTTCATGGAGTTCGCCGATCATACCAGCGCCGGCTTCGTGATATTCATTTTGAAGGTTGTAAATATCATAGGCCACCTCCTCGTAAGGGTGAGCGCTGAGCAAGGCTTTTATCACAGCCGATTGCAGGAACGACGGGAAAATGGTTTCGACGCGTATTTCATCTTCGAAATGCAGTTCACCGGTTTTGCCAACAAAAGGATTGGCGCTCTCGCCGGCACGAAAAGTACCCTGTCCCGCTGCATTGAAGCTGCAATTGTCGTACTTGCCTATATGCCCGGCCCCGGCCATAAACATCGCTTCCCTCACTTTATCAGCATGTTGCACCGGGCAAAAAGTGACCAGCTTCTGAAGCATTTCCTTCATTGGTTTGAGAATTTGCCTGCCGGTGATGCCCAGTTTTTGGCACAATATGCTATTGACCCCACCCTCGATATTGTCGAAGTTAGTATGAACGGCGTATAATGCGATGCCGTTTCTAATGGCTTCCATGATAATTCTCCCGGTTGAGTCGGAGGCTGTCACCTTTTTCAGGTTGCCGAAAATGGCGGGGTGATGAGCAATAATCAGGTTGCAGCCTTCGGCCACAGCCTCAGCAACAACCTCTTCTGTAACATCAAGGGTCACCAGCGCTGCACTTATCATCGAATTTTCGTCTCCGACAAGCAATCCTGAATTATCGTATGACTCCTGCAAGGGGAGCGGGGCAACTTCTTCAAACAGTTTCTTAATGTCTTTGAGACTAACCTGCATATTCCTTAATTTTTAGGCCTTGAAATGGAGAGATGTTCTCAGTTTTGGCAAATATACCATACAATACCCCAAAACTCAATAATTTTGTATTTTTAGGACATGGAATTACTCAGGATTTTTTTGTTCCCGCTGGCGGCTCTTTACGGAGTTATCATGCGCATAAGGAATAAATTTTTCGACTGGGGCCTCAAGAAGCAGGTTTCATTCGACCGACCCGTGATTTCGGTTGGTAACCTTTGTGCCGGCGGCAGCGGCAAAACCCCCATGGCCGAGTACCTTATCCGCTTGCTGAACAACCGGTATAAACTGGCTACGCTCAGCAGGGGATATAAGAGAAAGACCAAGGGCTTTGTAATTGCTGATTCGGCAAGCACAGTATCAAAAGTTGGTGATGAGCCATTACAGTTTGCCCTGAAGTTTCCGGATGTTATTGTGGCTGTTGATGAGAACCGCAGGCGTGGTATAAAAAATCTTCTAAGCATGAAAGATGCGCCGGCAGTAATTCTGCTTGACGATGCTTTTCAGCACAGGCATGTGAAACCCGGACTGTCGATTCTGCTTACCGACTACTTTAAAACCTATGTCCACGACCAGATGCTGCCACTGGGTATGCTGCGAGAGCCCGTTTCAGGGGCTAAGAGAGCACAGGCCATCGTGGTGACTAAGTCGCCCCGAATATTCTCACCAATCCTCCGCCGTCAAATCACCGAAGAGCTCAATCCGGCGCATGACCAGCAACTTTTTTTCTCTTATGTAAAGTATATCGGCATTGAGCCTGTATTCTCCGGTGTGCCTGCTTATTCTCTCCTGAAGAGCAAGCCGTCGGCAATTTTCATGCTGAGCGGTATCGCCAATCCTTCGCCCATGGAAGAGTACCTTCGATCGGTAAGCGACGAACTGATCATGATCACTTTTCCTGATCATCATGACTTCAGTCATCAGGAACTTGCAGGTATTAAACAGCGCTTTACCAATTATCATTCGCGGGAGAAGATTATCGTTACAACCGAAAAGGATGCCATGCGGTTACGCAATAGCAAAACGGAAGAATTATTAAAGGGGCTACCTTTATATTACCTGCTCATTGAACATGAATTTCATAAAGAAGACAAAGAAAAATTCGATAAAATGGTGCTGGATTTTCTTTCAGGGTTCAAACTGTCAGAACGGAAACCGGCAGAATCAGAAAATGATTCCGGCAATGCCGAATGAGGCATAAATAATGCTGGCAATCCCGTTGAGGGTAAAAAAAGCTACATTCACCCGGCGCAGGTCATCGGCTTTAACAATGAGGTGCTGGTAAAGCAGCAATCCTGAGAAAGCAGCATACCCAATCCAGTAGAAAATATCGAAATTGCCCTGCAATCCAAGCAGGAGTAATAATGCAGCCGTTATCACATGAAGTACGGAGGATAGCATCAAGGCCCTTTTTCTGCCAAGCTGAACCGGAATTGACCGAAGTTGGTTTTCCCGGTCGAAATCGTCATCCTGCAAGGCGTAGATAATATCAAATCCTGAAACCCAGCAGAGCACTGCAGCCGAAAGTATCACCGGCAGCCAGTCGAAATGCCCAGTTACTGCAAGAAAAGCCCCGGTAGGTGCAAGAGCCAGTCCGAGTCCGAGAATGAAATGTGAGAGGTAAGTGAACCGTTTTGTGAGGCTGTAACCCATTATCACCATCAGCGCCACAGGCGAAAGATAAAAACACATGTGATTGATAAACCAGGTGGTCGAGATGAAGAGTAAACCGTTGAGCAACGAAAAGGTGAGTGCCGAACCGGGCTTGATGATCTCAGCAGGTATTTCACGGATGGCGGTCCGTGGGTTTTTCTTGTCAAACTCCCTGTCGGCCCAGCGGTTGAAACTCATGGCAGCGTTGCGGGCAAAAAACATGCACAGTATCACCAGGAAAAGCAGCAGCCAGTTGAGATTGTTATCGGGGCTGCCCACAGCCATAAAAAATCCGAATAATGCAAACGGAAGTGCAAAAATGGTGTGGGCAAATTTCACCATCGAAAGATAGTTGCCTATTTTTGTGATAAACTGTTGTTTACTCATCCTGCAATTGTTCGGGGCAAAAATAACGAACAGCATGAATGTTTGTTTACTTAATGACTAAAATTCCAGGAGTATTCTTCCCATGGTTCATAAAATCAGGCAGGTTTTCAGATATCTCAATTATTTGCTCACGGCAAAAACCAAGTACGGAATTCACTCTCCTTTTGTTTATTCTCTTGTGACAGAAGTACTTGAAGATCGTCATGTGCCGACTGAGTGTTTAAAAATAAGGGCATTGCGCAAGCAACTGTGCCAAAGCAAACGCCTGCTTGAAGTTACCGATTTCGGTTCGGGGAAAGGGAGCCGGCCATATACGCTTCATTTAAAAACAGTTGGACAGATTGGAGCCCGATCTTCGGTTGACCATGCATCGGGAGAATTGCTTCACCGGCTGGTTGCGAGGTTTAAACCAGCAAATATCCTGGAACTTGGCACTTCGCTGGGTATAAGCACCTTGTACCTTGCCACAGCAGAGCCACGGGCAAAAGTTATCACCATCGAAGGCTGCAGCACAACCTCCGAAGTTGCCCGCGAAAATTTTGCTGATTTCGGCCTTCAGAACATTGAAATGCTGACAGGCCGTTTTGAAGATATTCTTCCCGAAGTCTTGAAGCGAACCGGAACAGTTGATTTTGCTTACATCGATGGACATCACGAATACGAGCCGACAAAAAAATATGTTGAGATGATCCTGCGCAAAATTTCTGAAAATTCGGTGGTTGTAATCGACGATATCCACTGGTCAGCAGGCATGGAAAAGGCCTGGAAGGAAGTTTGCAGCTTTGCGCAGGTTAAGATTTCGGTGGACGTATTCCGTTTCGGAATGCTGTTTTTCCGCGAAGGACTTACAAAGCAGCATTTCGTAATACGATAAAAAAATCAATCAGAACTGTAGAATCAGAAATCGTATTAAAGCGGTATTCGTTCGTAAAATCGGACTATATTTGTAAAAAGTAAAAATTTGTCAGTTATGGACGGTGAAGTTATTCGCCTTGTAGATATTACCCGCGACTATAAAGTTGGTACTGAAGTGGTTAAAGCGCTTCGTTCGGTGTCGCTCGAGATCAGGAGAAACGAGTTTGTTGCCCTGATGGGGCCTTCTGGCTCGGGAAAATCAACCCTTATGAACCTGCTTGGATGCCTGGATACACCAACCGGTGGCCAGTATTTTCTCAACGGGAAGGATGTCAGCAAACTCAATGACCTTGAGCTGGCCGAGATCAGGAACAAGGAGATTGGGTTCGTGTTCCAGACCTTTAATCTGCTTCCCAGGCTCACGGCGCTCGACAATGTGGCGCTTCCGCAAATTTATGCAGGCATTACCAAGGCAAAACGGCTGGAGCGCGCACAGGTTGTAATTGAAAATGTCGGCCTTACCGACCGCGGCCATCATAAGCCCAACGAGCTTTCGGGCGGGCAACGGCAGCGTGTGGCCATTGCACGTGCCCTGGTGAATCATCCCAGTATCATTTTGGCCGACGAGCCCACCGGGAATCTTGACTCGGTGACCAGCCACGAAATTATGGGTCTGCTTGAGCAAATTCATGAGGAAGGCAATACGATTGTCCTGGTAACCCATGAAGAAGACATTGCACGTCATGCCCACCGCATCATCAGGCTCATGGACGGACAGATTTCAGATGACTATATCAATTCAAACATCTACAGCTCGCGCAAGAACAAGGTCCTGGCCTGATAGCCTTCCGGCGAATTATTAAGTCTTTCATGGAGAATAATTTTAAGATATATACCAAAACCGGCGACAAAGGCGAAACTTCGCTTATCGGGGGAAAACGTGTACCGAAGTATCACAGCCGTATCGAAGCTTATGGCACACTCGATGAGTTAAATTCATTTATCGGCCACCTTCGTGACCAGCTTACTAACGAACAACTGAGGGATGTTCTGCTCGAAATCCAGGACAGGCTGTTTACCGCCGAATCCATTCTTGCCACTGAGCCGGGGACAGAAACTGCACGAAAACTGCCTCAGCTTTTTGAAGAAGATGTTCTTCATCTTGAAAGAGAGATTGACCGCATGAATGAATCGCTGCAGCCGTTATCATCATTTCTGCTGCCGGGCGGGTATCCGCTGGTTTCACTTAGTCATGTATGCCGTACTGTATGCCGCCGTGCCGAAAGGATTTGCATTCGCCTGGCCACCGAAACAGTTGTGGATGATATTGTGATCCGCTACCTCAACCGGCTTTCCGACTATCTTTTTGTCCTGGCACGATATATTGCCTTTATAAATGGCGTGCCTGATTTGCCTTGGAAGGCGAGGGTGTAGATGAGTTTAAAGTTTCATGTTAAAAGTTTCATGCTACAGGTGATCCCCCCAATATTGATGGTGAGGGTTTGTGCAAACGATGCAGAAAACGAAAAGACAACCAGGCACGCTATAACCGGGAGAACATTTTTCATGGGTGTTATTGCCCGAGCGTGGTGGCCGAAAATGCCGATTCCTTCAGTACTGACCCTGCCTGGTATTTGTTGATGACAATCTCCGACTTACGGCCATTCTGAACGTTCTGCATGTTGAGTTTAAAGGCAAAATACTTACCACCGGCTTGTTTGCGGTAATCGCCAAACGTTTCAACTTTCAGCAGTTTGTCAGCATGATCGTAAAACTCAATTTTCCAGGTGAGGTCGGTGCTTTTTTCAATCCATGCAACCTTGCGGCTGTAACCATTGGCATCTTCCACACCAGCATCGGCGCACCTCGACTCCAGTTTCCAGCAATCTCTGCCATCGAGTGTTTCGCTGCCTTTCAGCGTATAAGTGAAATCGCTCATGGTTGGCTTGCTCATATCGGCATTGCTGAATTCCGATCCCATGAAGCTTTTCCCTTTTTCGGTAGCTACGATGCGCCGTGTTTTGCGCAGCGAAGGCATATATATCCACATATCGTCGTCCTTGTTTTCATAGTCGTAAATGAGAATCGTTGTGCCTTTTACGTCAGGCGGCGAAAGGAATTTGAACAGCGTTTTGGTCGTCCCGCTGAACTTGGCCATGGCATTGCTCACTTCGCGAACACGCACATTGCCCTTGTTATCATAAATTTTAAGTGTGGAAGTCATTTCCATGGAGCCGGGGTTGATCACGTCCGAAGCTTTGTCGGCAATCGTGCGGGCATCCTGTGCCCTGAGGCCCGTGAATGCCAGGATGGACAGTGCAGGAAGAAGAATGTTTTTTAATTTCATAGTCAATTGATATGATTGAAGTTCTTAATGGGTGATTTTTCAAGGAATGAAGGCTTTATCAGCAAACAGATTGACGGGATGAGCATCAGGGCGCAGAGAAGGCATAACGTAAGTGAAAAAATGATGAGGAACCCGAATGCTTTCAGAATGGTTAGTCCGGAAACAAAAAGTACGGCAAAGCCTATGGTGACCGAGAAAGCATTGATGGCAATTCCCCGGCCGGTGGTTTTAAGCGTTTTTCTCACTGCTTCGGCATACTCAACACCATCCGAAAGCTCAGTCTTCAGCCGCCAGAAGAGGTGAATGGTATAATCCACCCCGATACCAATAGCTACTGACGAAAGAAGTGATGTGGCAATGTCCAGTTCCAGCCCAAGCCAACCCATCAGTCCGAAGGTGCTCACCACGCTGAAAACCAGCGGGATTGAGCCCATAAAGCCTGCTCTCAGCGAGCGGAATATCCACCAGAGCAACAGGATGATAGCCGCGAAAGCAAAAATGAGGGAGTAGTTCTGCCCCTTAACCAGCGACCGGGCCATCTGCTTCTCCACCAGGCAATGTCCTGCTTTGAGTTTGCAGAATTTCGAAGCGCTCATCAGGCTGTTGATCGTGTTTTCGACCTTATTGAACTCTTCAATGTTATCGGCTTTGAATTGTACGTTCATATTTGCCCTGGTGTAATCGAAGTCCACAAGCCGTTCAAAATCAGCAGGATCACCGCTAAGGTTGTAGAATTCAATGTATTGTGCCACAGCGTCGCGCGTATCGGGAATACGGTCGTACAAAGGGTCACCAGCGTCGTTCATGGCTCGGCTGATAGTTTTGATCACCGTGGCAATGGAGGTTACGCTGCC